>DATHPY010000433.1:0-3762 GCA_035483315.1 Puia sp.
CGGAACAAAAGATGTTTATTACGATGATGACGGCTGGACAGTTCGCACAAAAGATAATAAACCCGCTGCGCATTTTGAACATACCATTTGTGTTCAAAAAATAAAGGCAAATATTTTATCTTCTTTTACAGAAGTGGAAAAGGCAGAAAAAACAAATCCAAATCTTTTTTCCGGGCACAATGTTATTCCTGACTTTTCAAAAGCGAATTGATATTTGCATCTTTAGCTCCCTGCATTTAATATTTTATCTTTGGGGTATTTAATACTATAACTCACTCTTACTTTTTTATTTTCTCCCGGCGCTAATTCTAATCTCCATGTAAGCACTCCTGTTTCTTCATTGACTTCAGCTTTGCTGCTGTCAAGCAATTCCACTTCGATATCTTTAGTTGAACTTATCGGGTATTGATCTTTTAACAGCATTCGCATTTTTTCATTCTTATTATTCTTTACAGTTATTTCAAAAGTAAATACCTGCTTTTTATTGCTGCCAAGAAATTTTACGCTGCTGAAATCATTTATTTTTTCTTTTTTTACAACAACACGTTTGTCATTGCCTAACGTAACATTTAATGTATCAGAAATTGAATTTGGATCTATAAAAGATTTCCCTACATAAGTATTTTCAAAAATAATATTTGCTTCTCCGGGTAAAAGATTTAGTTTTTGCCATTGAGGAATCTCACCAAGTAAATAAGAATTATTATCCAATTTAGGAACGGAATAATATTTGTAAAATGCAGGAATGGTGAATTGCTTAAGTTCAACATTTTGCTCTTTGCCATTATCGGGAATATCATAAGGTATATCTATATCAAAAATCACACTCATTTGGTTGTCGGTCATAGCTACGTAATCACCCAACTCATCTTTTAGTGTAACAATTAAAACGCCATTTGCCGCACGCTCTCCATAAAGTGCAATTGCATTTTTATCTTTTAAAACAGTAATACTTTTTATTGCACGCTGATCAATTTTTCCGAATTCCTCAGCGCTCATTTCTTTTCCGTTAACAATATATAATTGATCGTCGGAATCTTCCGATTGGTTAATAGATTTCTTTCTTGTAGCATATCCCATCACAACTACGCCTGCAACTTTTCCCTGCAATGATTGAATAGTATTCGATTTTAATTCATCATTTAAAAGTCCAATCGGATCAACATATTTCAAAAACCATGTTTTTAATATGGGCGCATCATTACTTTGAGAAGGAACAGCAGTTGACAAAGAAAGTTTTACCTGCTTCCAGTCAATTCCTGAAGTTTGTGCCAGCTTTGCTTTATAAGAAAGTTTTATCGGGCTTGAAATATTTTCTGCGCGAAGATCGTAAGATGGATTCCAATGAGCAGAAGACGTGAGATAGGAAATGGTGAAATCGTAAGTTGCAGCAATTGGATTTAAAAGCTGCAATAATAATTTGCCGGATGTTTTAGTATTTTTCTGCTCCTCTTCGTGTATCTCATTATTAATTTTGCTTGCCAGAGTATTCAATTTTCCCGTTTTTTCATTGTAGACATTTAGTTCATTTTGTAACTCAAGTGTTTTTTGTTTATAATAATCCATCAGCTTCATTAATTCTGCCACACTCATTCCTGTTTGCGTTCCCCGAATTTCCCTGTTTGCACGTAACAAATCTATAAGATCATTATCTGCCTTGATCAACACAGAAGTTTTGTTTAACTCTTTATTTATTATTTCTAATGAATCTTCTAATTTTTTTATTGCAGGCGATTTTATTTCGGGCTTTCGATATTCAGTTGAAAATTCGACAGACATTATCGTTACGTCTCCGTTGCATTTAATGCGAATACTGTTTATATCAACCGTGTTACTGATATCTTCAATCACCAGGTCATTTGTTCCTTGCTCGAGAAAAGTTTTTGCGTTATGCGTTAATTCGGCTGCGTTTCTGTACACGACTGCGGATTTTAATATAGATGGAATGATGTGTTTGCCAGACTCTGAAAAAAGCGAGTTAGATAATGCAACTGCAAAAATTAATATTACTGCGTGCTTCATGTTGTTTGTTTTTTTGATGAATAATTTTTAGCATGATGCAGTAATTAAACTGATTACATAAAAGAATTTTTGATTTTTAGAAACTGTTGGCGCGGACGCCAACAGGAGCGTAAGTGCTTTCAAAATTATTTTGTAAAAGTCAGTCAACGAACGGCAAAATGAAGCGTATTTCACGCAAAGATGCAAAGTAATTAAGGCGCCAAGAAGCACTTTGCATCTTTGCCACTTTGCGCTTTTGCGTGAAATAAAACGACGTATTCGCGTGAATTTTTGTTATTTATAAACCCGAAGCTCAGCAGAAATATGCCGTACAAGAGTGCGACGCAACGATGCTTAATAGCATCAATGTCGCCCGGAACATAATAAAAGAAAAATAAAAAATCAGTAATGATACTAACAGTGAAGAATATCTAAAATTGTAGAAATCGTACATCACACATCCAACATCGTACATTCTCATTTATACAGTAACTCGTAATATTCATGCGCCATGCGACCGGCATCGAATTGAAAACGCACATCGCGCATTCCATTTTTTGCGATGTGACGCCAGGTGTTATAATCGTCGTAGTATAATGGCAGGATTTCGTTATCTAATATTTCATATAATTTTTTCAAATCGTATTCGTCTTGTTCCTGCACAGTCATGTTTGCATAATCAGCCTTTGGTACAACAAATCCGTTATGTCCATGATTAATAAATTCAGGAATCCATCCATCATCAGTTGAGAAATTTACAGCGCCATTCATTGCAGCAGTCATTCCGCTTGTGCCGGATGCTTCACGCGGAACTCGAGGATTATTTAGCCAACAATCTGCTCCCTGTTTTAATCGCTTGGATAGACCCAATTCATAACCGATAACCACAGCAACATTTTTATATTCCTTGCTTAAATGAACAAGATTATTAAATTCATTGATCGCCGGATAATCCATCGGGTAGGGCTTTCCAGCCCAAATAATTTGTACAGGATATTTTGTGTCAGAAGTAAGTTTATTGAATTTTTCTTTATTCCACGTAAGCATTTCTGCGCGTTTGTATCCTGCAAATCTTCTTGCCCAAACAATTGTAAATATATTCGGATCAAAAATTTTCCCGGTTTGATCGGCAACCATTTCAAAAGTTCTTTTCTTCAAATATTTTTTCCTGTCGTCCCACCAGTAATCATCATTCTCATCCATTTTTTTATAGAGTTGTTTGTCCGACCAATAACTCCAGTTTTGCGCATTGGTAATAGAAATGATCGGGCAAATATTACTGTACTTGCTCCACATCGCTCTTGAAACAACGCCGTGTAATTTAGAAACTCCGTTTGCAATATGCGCAAAACGCAACGCAGCTAAGGAATGATTGAATGCATCATCTTCACTGCCGATTAGCTTTTTTGTTTCTTCAACAGTAAGCCCGCAGAAATAACTCATTTTATGACAGAGGTAAATATCGTGTTTTTCATTGCCCGCTTCTTCAGGAGTATGTGTGGTAAAAACCATACGCTTTTTTACTTCGGCAATATTTTTATTGAATTTTTGATAGAGATAAAATGCGGAACTGATTCCGTGCGCTTCATTCAAATGATATAACTCCGGATTGAAACCCAATTCGTCAATTAATTTTGCCCCACCAACACCCAATAAAATAAATTGAGCAACTTTCGTTGCAACATTCGCATCATACAAACGATGGGTGATGGTTTGAGAAACGTAATCATTTTCCGGTAAATCGGTGCTTAATAAAAATAG
>DATHPY010000434.1:0-4076 GCA_035483315.1 Puia sp.
AATAAAAACAAAAGGAAAAGAGTCTTACCAAATTGTTTTAGAAGCAACTCCGTTCTATGCAGAAAGCGGCGGACAGGTTGGTGACGTCGGAAAATTGATAATTGATAATGGAGAATTGATAATTACGGATACGAAGAAAGAGAATAACCTCATCATTCATTTTGCTGAATTATTGCCGAATGACCTGTCGGGTGAAGTGCTTGCAAAGGTTGATATATCTAAAAGACGATCAACGGCCATCCACCATACGGCCACACATTTACTTCATGCTGCATTAAGAAAAGTTTTAGGAACTCATGTTGCGCAAAAAGGTTCATTGGTAAATGATCAGCATTTGCGTTTTGATTTTTCTCATTTTGCAAAGGTCACGGATGAAGAAATAAAAAAGATAGAAGAAATGGTGAATGAAAAGATCCGCGAAAATATTCCGGTCATTATAAAAGAGATGTCGAAGAATGAAGCGCTGAAACTCGGAGCCATGGCTTTGTTCGGAGAAAAATATGGCGATGTTGTTCGCGTGGTGATGATAGATCCGAATTATTCTGTTGAATTATGCGGAGGCACGCATGTTGGCGCCACCGGTGAGTTGGGATATTTTAAAATAACCCACGAAACAGCTGTTGCTGCCGGCGTTCGTCGTATTGAAGCAGTGAGTGGTAAAGCTGTTGAGAATTATATAGAAGAACAACTTGATTCTGTTCGCGCAATTCGTGAGTTGCTTAAAAATCCAAAAGACATTTCGAAAACAATTGAGAACACAATAAACGAAAATGCTGAACTGAAAAAGAAGATCGAATCTTTTGAAGCAAAACAATTGGTTGTTTTAAAAGATCTGTTGTTGAAGAAGGTTCAAAAAATAAATGGAATAAATTTTATTGGTGAAATAATCGAAGCAACTAGTGCTGATTCTTTAAAAAAACTTTGCTTCGATCTGAAAAATGAACCGGATCATGTGGTTGTTCTTGCTGCCAACATTGAAGGAAAAGCAAGCGTCGCTGTTGTGATTGACGAGAAAATTTCTACAAATAAAAACCTGGATGCTTCAAAAATCATAAAAGAAACAGTTTCTCCATTAATAAAAGGCGGCGGCGGCGGACAAAAAACTTTGGCTACAGCCGGCGGACCGGATGCAAGTAATTTGCAATTGGTTATTAATAAAGTAAAAGAATTATTGTGAGTCGGAAAGTCCGGTGGTCGAAAACAAGAAATGAATTTGAATGACCTGTTTTTCGGACTTCCGACCCCAGACTTCCCGACTTTTTTAACATTTCCGAAAATTTTCGTATTTCAAAAAAACCATTATATTTGATGTACGAAAATTAACGTAGATTACATTCATCAAAAAATTTGCAGCATGAAACAATATGTATTAAAACTCTCCGGAGCAACAGCTATCGCGCTGTTATTAAGCTCGTCCCTGTTCGCACAGGATCAGGATGACGTAAGGGAAAAAGTATTGACCGATAAAATAAAAACAGACAAGCTGAATGAAGGTGATGAGATAATTATTAGACGCAAAGGCGATAAAGACATTAAAGTGACCGTTGAGATAAAAGACAATAAAGTTTTTGTTGACGGCAAACCGGTCACAGAATTTAAAAATGACGATGTTATAGTTAGAAAAATGCAGATGCCTTTTATTACTTCCGATGACAATATGACTTTCATTGCGCCACGTTCTCCTTTTCGCAGCGGTGGCTGGAGTTACCGCGGAGACAATGACGTCGTTGTTAATATGAATAACGCTAAAACAGCTTTCTTAGGAGTGAATTGGGAAGATGTTGACAACGGAGCTAAAATAACTGAAGTAACAAAAGAAAGCGCTGCTGAAAAAGCAGGATTAAAAAAAGGAGATATCATCACAAAGATCGGAGATACAAAAATTGAAGAAGGAGAATTATCAGAAACCATTCACAAATACAAACCGGAGGATAAAGTAACGATCACGTATATGCGTGATGGTAAAGAACAAAAAACTACGGCTACTCTTGGTAAGACGAAAGAAATGAAATTTAAATCATTTAACGTGAACACGATGCCGAAAATGAGTTATGATTATAATTTCAATAATGACGGAAACTATTCCTTTTCATACGGAAAACCAAGATTAGGAATTAAAGCGCAGGATCTCGAAGAAGGCAAAGGTGCAAAAGTGCTGGATGTTGATGATGAATCCCCTGCTGAAAAAGCTGGTATTAAAGAAGGTGACGTGATCAATGAATTTGACGGAAAACCAGTTGAGAATGCTGATGATCTTTCAAAACTTGCGCGTGAGAATAAAGAAAAATATAGTTACAAGATCAAGTTGACACGCGATGGAAAATCACAGGAAGTTGAAGTGAAAATTCCCAGGAAATTAAAAACCGCTGATTTATAATTTTGAAATTGTGATTATTATCGGAGAGTCGCCCTGCAGGCGACTCTTTTTGTTTTTGCCACAGATTGCACCGAAACACAGATTTGATAAATATTTTTTTCCCGTGGTTCAGTGCAATCTGTGGCTATTTTTATAGCAAACCGTTTGTCAATTTGCGGACAGGAAATACGGTTTTATTGCGATATTTTTGCAGTCGAATTTTGTAAACCCATAGCTGAATAAAGATTTAAATGTACAAGAGTGCGACGCAAGGATGCTGAATAAAGATATATCGCCGGGAAAATAAAAATGGACATCAATTACAACAAATACGAAACAGTTATAGGACTCGAAGTGCATGCGCAATTATTAACGCATACTAAATTGTTTTGTGGTGACAGCGCATCATTCGGCGGAGAACCCAACACACATGTTAGTCCAATAACGTTGGGACATCCGGGAACTTTGCCTGTGCTTAATGAAAAAGCAATCGAGTTTGCGATCAAGATCGGGCTCGCTTGCGGTTGTGAAATTGAGCGCGTAAATTATTTTGCACGCAAACATTATTTTTATCCTGATCTGCCGAAAGGTTATCAAACTTCACAACACACAACGCCGATCTGCAAAAAGGGTTTTGTGAAAATCAAGGTTGATGATGTAGAAAAAAATGTGAGTCTGAATCGAATTCACCTCGAAGAAGATGCCGGAAAAAATATTCATGATATTGATGAAGAAAATACTTGTGTTGATCTGAATCGTGCCGGTGTTCCGTTGATCGAGATCGTTACAGAGCCCGACATGCACAGCGGCGCGGAAGCTTATCAATATTTAACGGAGCTGCGAAAAATTTTGCGTTACCTGGAAATCTGCGATGGAAATATGGAAGAAGGAAGCATGCGTTGCGATGCGAATGTTTCCATCCGGCTTAATGGCGAAAAAACATTAGGAACAAAAGTTGAAGTGAAAAATCTGAATTCTATCCGCAATGTGAAACGTGCAATTGATTTTGAAGCGAACCGTATGATGGAGTTATTGGAAAAGAATGAAAGAATTATTCAGCAGACAAGAAGTTTTGATGCGTCAACAGGAACAACTTTTGCTTTGCGCAGTAAAGAGGAAGCAAATGACTATCGCTATTTTCCTGATCCCGATCTGCCGCCGTTTTTTGTAACTGATGAATTGTTGCAAAAAGTAAAAAATTCAATTCCTGCTTTGCCAGAAGAATTGGCAAAAAAATATACGACTGATTTTCATTTGTCGGAATATGATGCGCATGTGATCTGTGATGATAAAGAATTGTCGGATTATTTTGAGCAATTGATAAAAGAAACAGCAAATTATAAAGCTGCTGTAAACTGGTTATTGGGCCCGGTAAAATCTTATTTGAATGAAAATGGTATTTCCATTGATAAATTAAATTTACTTCCAACAACACTTGCCCAATTAATAAAATTGGTGGATGAAGAAAAATTAAATTTTTCCATCGCTTCTTCACGCGTTTTGCCCGTATTAATAAAAGGCGGAAATGCAGACGCATTGCAGGTTGTGACGGAATTGAATTTATTACAGAATTCAGATGCGGGCGAAGTTTTATTTTGGGTTGAAGAAGTGCTGGCGAAAATGCCGGATAAAGTAACAGAATATAAAAAAGGAAAAAAAGGTTTGATGGGTTTGTTTGTTGGCGAGGTAAAAAAAATATCAAAAGGCAAAGCAGATCCCA
>DATHPY010000435.1:0-2556 GCA_035483315.1 Puia sp.
ATCCGGTGCAGGTAAAACAACAACCGTTGATCTGTTGGTAAAATTATATGAACCATCAAGCGGAGAAATTTTAATTGACGATCAGAACATTAATATTATTGATGCGGATTCAGTAAGAAAACAAATCGGCGTTGTTGCAACTGACGGAGTTGTTTTTCGCGGAACGCTTGCTGATAATATTCGTTATAAACGCCCGAAAGCAACGAATGATGAAGTAAGGAAAGCTGCACTGGCTGCAGGTCTTGAGACTACATTGAACAGGATGCCAGATGGATTGCAAACAGTGGTCGGCGAAAGTGGAATCGGTTTATCTGTCGGTGAAAGACAACGTTTGCAAATCGCGCGCGTATTGGTAGCTCAACCAAAAATTTTGGTGTTGGATGAAGCTACTGCCAATCTCGATTATGCAACTGAAGCTGAAATAAAAAAAACAGTTGAGGAAATAAGAAAAGAAAACACTGTTATCATCATCGCCCATCGTTACTCAATGGTCAGAGATGCGGATCATGTTATTGTTTTGGAAGACGGAGAAATAATTGAACAGGGAAGTCCGCACGAATTAATTCATAATGGCGGATGGTTCGCCGAATTTTCCAAAGTGGGCGACGAAGACAATAACGAGGATGAAACAGAAGAAGAAACCGAAAATGAAAACGCTGACGATGAAGATATCTGACATTAACGGCATCAGAAAAAAGAACAAATCAATTACTGAATCTTATAAGAAATCAAAAAAGACGTTGCCGTAATTCCAAGCGTTGGAAAATTTTCTTCAATCTTAATTATACCGATTCCCTTCGCAACATAATAATCATAGACCGCATAAGGAGTTTGAAAACCACTGCCCACATTATATTCTATGGTGATCTCCGAATGAATTACATGTGTAAAAGTATTTGAGCCAATAGTAACAGTAAGTCCTGTATCAATAATTTGTCCCTGAACCTGCGCCGGAAAACCATTTACACTTCCTGCAATTGATTGCCAGTCATACCCAGGCGATGCTGTATCATTTAAATACAACAATTCAATACTGTCTAATCCGTTACCAAAATTTCCGAATGTATAATAATTGTGAGAGCTTATATTAAAATATTCGTCAGCGGTTTGTCCCGCAGATGAATTATGAAAAACAGTGTACACTTTACTGTTTATCGTCACCAGGCTGTCCGTTGTTGTAAGCGTATCCTTAATGCTTGTCGCACTATCCTGGTAAACCCAAAATGACGGGGTTTCCAGCGGCTGATATGTGGTATCGGGAATAATAGGTATCGAATCCTTTTGAATAGTTTCCACACTAAGCTCTTTACCGCAGCTCGTCGTCATCATAAAAAGAAGGACGGCAATAAAACCAAAAAAAACTGTCTTCATACAATTTTCAAATAAGGTATAAACGGGAAATTCCGGAAATATGGTATAACAGTCACAAAATAAAACAATATTATAGAATATGCCCGTTAAGATTTAGTTGTTTTAATTTGGGGCTTTCGGCCATATAACCCTCATCAGCAGTGGTTCCGGCTGTCCGCTACATGTCCGGCACAAAGCCTCACCGGGCATTCCGCTTCCATCCAGCAGCCCGTGAGCGACGGAATAATGTCTTATAAAAATCAGCATCAAAATTTTTTCTAACCCGAAAAAGGCAGACTGATTAAACTGGGTGTTTTCAAGCCCCTCTCTTTTGGAGAGGGGTTGGGGTGAGGTTTTATTCAAAAATATTTTTTAATTAGGCTTTCTGTTTTATATTTGTCCACTGAATCAGTAGACTTAACAAATGAGCCATCACTTTTTACATAAATGTTGCTGCTGCATGCGCAGCTAATCTACTATACCTCCGCATTCTTTTATTTTTCTTTTTAAATATTCTCACAAAAAATTCATGACAAACAACACGCTCAAAATAGATACATCCCAAATACTCCACCAAATTAGTGGAGTAAATGTTGATGACGTGTTGCGCTTGTTGACAAATGAATTTCCCCAGCAGGTAATTTTTTCTACCAGTTTTAGCGAAGAAGACCAGGTAATAACACACATCATCTTAAATAACAAAATCCCTGTTTCCATTTTCACGCTTGACACCGGAAGATTATTTCCTGAGACATATTCAACCTGGACCAGCACAAATGAAAAATACGGAGTGAAAATAAAAGCATTTTATCCTGATAGAAATTTTCTCGAAGATTTTATTGATGAAAAAGGTCCCAATGCTTTTTATGAATCTGTTGCGAATAGAAAAGAATGTTGTGCAATAAGAAAAGTAGAACCATTAAAAAGAGCATTAGCCGGAAACACTGTGTGGGTAACGGGTTTGCGCGCCGAACATTCTCCGGAAAGACAAAATCATGAGATCATTGAATGGGATGAAGCAAACAAGATAATTAAATACAATCCGCTTCTTCACTGGACAACAGGAGAAGTAAAAGAATTTATCAGCAAGAACGACGTGCCGTATAATATTTTACACGATAGAGGTTTTGTGAGCATCGGTTGCGCACCATGCACACGCGCAATAAAACCCAGCGAGGATTTTCGCGCGGGAAGATGGTGGTGGGA
>DATHPY010000436.1:0-2757 GCA_035483315.1 Puia sp.
TTCAGAGTCGCAAGGCACTACTATTGAACATTTCCATATTACCCACAAGATTGAGCGCGTCAAAGAACTGCTGATCTATGATGAACTGAATATTACCGAAATTGCCTGGAGAATGGATTACAGCAGTGTCGCACATTTATCAAACCAGTTTAAAAAAATAACCGGGTTAACGCCTTCTTTTTTTAAGAAGATAAAAGATAAAAAAAGGAGAACGCTGGAAGACGTGTAAACGGTTAGTCCTTCTTATATCAACACACACTCCAAAAATGTGAATGATGTAATTTCTTTTTGAATTTGTGTAACATTTAGACCCGCAAATATGCTGAACTTTAGCATTACCTCAAATGCATGAAATAATGAAAAATGATAAGATTAGTCCCGGAGTACTGATCAGTAAGAGTGATCAGAAAATGGATGCGGAATTAGAAAGATCTAAAATACATATCATCGTTGAAATTATCGAGTATGTTTCCCATGCAGTGCTTAGCAAAACGATCATGAAAAAAACGACGGGAAATATTACCGTTTCCTCATTTGCCCTGGGAGAGGAACTCGCTGAAAAAACTTCTCCTTTTGATAATTATATTCAAATCATTGACGGAAGCGCCGAACTGATCATTAATGAAAAAAAATACAAACTGAATTTGGGTGAGGGAATAATCATACCAGCCCACGCACCGCATTGTTTTAATGCCAATGAACAATTCAAAATGATCTCCACCGTGATCAAAAGCGGGTATGAATAAACTCACGTATAAGAAATTTTAAAACGATTAATCAGAAATGAATACATTAACTAAAGACAATCTTACAGGTATCAATCACGGAGAATTATATTCCAACCTGCCACTGAAATATTTAACTGCTTCATCAATGATCGGTGATAAGGTGCGCAACGACAATGATGAACACCTCGGGGAAATCAAAGATATTATGATTGATTTGACAACGGGGAAAGTCGAATATTTTGTCATGAATTCGGGGGTTTCCTGGGGATAGGAATAAAATATTTTGCAATACCATTTGTATTATTCCGGGTTGATTCAGGCAAACAGGTATTTATATTCAATCAAAAAAAGAAAATGCTTGAAAGAGCCCCTGGCTTTGATATGGAACATTGGCCCGACACAAACATTCACCTGGAAATTGTGAATAGCTATTGGAGTTTTATGAGATAGATCCCCTCCGGGATAATTTTGAAAATGATTTTCTCCGTCTGAACTTAACATATATGGGAACAAACAAAAGAGACATTGTGCTGAATGTAAATTTTAAGGATGCGCTGATCAGGTTTGGTATTACCTTGTTATTACCAGTTCTTGCCCTGATCATAGATAGCCGGTTGATCATTTATATGGCACCGGCTATGGCCTATCTTTTTGTGTCGGCGATCATCCACTTTTGCATTTTTAAATATTTATGGCATCGTTATATCAGGAATGAACCAACTCCTTCCCGGAAACCTTACGGAGAAGATCCGAATTACCCTGAGGAATCAATTTAAGTATCCAAAAATAAAAAAATCCGGGGACTGTTATTCACATAAATTTTTTGCTGGCAGGCGCGTGAATTATATTTTCAAGCTTCAAAGTAAATGGGAACAAAAATTACGGTTATCCATCACCGTTAAATATTTTTAAAATAATGCGAATGATGATCACCGGGAATAGAGAGAAAATTGAATCTAAATAAAAAAATAAAATGAGTTAATTGTGTGAATTTTCCACAAGAGATTTTTATCCGCATCCTTCAGTGAACAGCCGCTGCACTTACTTTTTCTATCCCGATCAGGTGCAATTGAATATGTTTATCTAGTGCTTTATTTTCGTATTCGCTTATGATTTCTAAAATATCATAATCAACAAAATTACATTCGCTCCCGTCAATTGTTAGCACACTATTTTCCGGAACTTCATCCAACGCTTTACGCAACTTTACTTTGTTTAAAAAAGTAACATTGCTGTTTAACTTAATATAGTCAGTTTCGATGCCACTACGGATTATCCTGGAGATTTTATATTCTGCCTTGAAATTATTTTGAACAATAAAATAAATTGAAATCAGAAGTCCGATAATTACCCCAATCAACAAGTCTGTTGAAAGAATTACAATGATTGTAATAATAAAAGGAACAAATTGTTTCCAACCTAAACTCCACATATTGAGGAACAGTTTTGGCTTTGTTAAATTGTAGCCCGTGATCAATAAAATTGCTGCAAGCGAAGCGTAAGGAATTTTGTTTAGCAGAAATGGAATGAGCAATACAGCCAACAAAAGAAAAAGACCGTGAGTGAAAGCAGAAAGTTTTGTTCTTGCACCGGCATCAACATTGGCTGCGCCTCTGACAACTACTGCGGTTATTGGTATTGCTCCCAAAAACCCGCAAATCATATTGCCTATACCTTGCGCAATCAATTCCCGGTTAACAGGAGTAATGCGATTGCGCTTGTCTAATTTGTCTATTGCTTCTATACAAAGTAATGTCTCTAAAGTAGCCAGTAACCCAACCATAATCCCATCTTTCCAGATATCAATATTTGAAAATATTTTTGAAAAATCCGGAAGGGAAATATTTGCAAAAACATTTGAAGGTATATTTACCAATTGAGTGTGCCTGAGTGAAAAAGCAGAAGCATTATTTGTAAAAACCATATTTGTAATAATTCCTATTATTACGACTAATAAAGGCACAGGTATTATTTCCAATATTTTAGCACGTCGTGTTTCAAAGAAAATAAGAACAATCAAAGAAACAAA
>DATHPY010000437.1:0-2081 GCA_035483315.1 Puia sp.
AAGACCAACTGCTAAACCAAAAACATTAATAAAAGAAAAAATTTTATTCTTTATTAAATTTCTGAGCGCCATTCTGAAATAATTTTTAAGCATGACTGAAATATTTACGAAATATGAATTGCGAAATACGATTTCTATAAATTGTAATTTCTCTAACTTCCTAATTTCTAACTTCTAATTTTTTTTGGCTCCGGGCATTTGTTCTCTTTTCAATATCGTTTCGTCGCGCTCTTGTACTGTAGAAATTCTATTCGACTGTCGTCTTAATTTCGGTTATCCATTGTCGTTAGCTTCAAGCCTAACCGACATAAATGTCGGCGCTATTCGAAACTTTCTTTATTATCAATTATCCAGCCTCATCCTCTTATCCTTCTCCGCGCGGAGAAGGACGGCGCTTCATAACTTTTATAAATATTTTATCTTCCAATTCCTCTTTCGAATAATTCTCAAGCTGTTGCATTTTCCCTCTTCACTTGTGGAGAGGGGTTGGGGTGAGGTTATTCAGTTCGCAATGATTTCACCGGATTTGCCACCGCCGCTTTTACCGCCCGGTAACCAACAGTTACCCATGCAATAATTATTGAACCTGCAATTGCTAATAGAAATATTGATGCGCCGATATCTATCCGGTAAGTATAATCCTGTAACCATTTGTGCATAATGAAATAAGCAATAGGCGTAGCAATTGCAAACGCAATTATGATAAGCAGCGTAAATTCTTTTGAAAAAAGATAAATGATGTTTTGAACAGATGCGCCAAGCACTTTGCGGATGCCGACTTCTTTTGTGCGTTGTACAGCCATGAACGAAACCAGTCCATACAAACCCAGACAAGAAATAAATATCGCGAGACCTGCAAAAATTTTATACAAAGTGGACAGTTGATTCTCCTGTTTGTAAAAATTCGCAACGGTCTCATCCAGAAATTTATACTCGTACACATAATCCGGAAATGCAGTGTTCCATATTTTTTCAATAAATGGCAGCGATGTTTTTTCTGCTCCCGGTTTTATTTTTATGTTGATGGTTTGGTAAACATCTTTCCATGAACTCATCACCACTGGAGCCATTGGTTTGCGCAAAGAATAAGAATTAAAATCACGTATCACACCAACTATGTTTGCCACTTTACCACCTTTCCAAAAATTAATTTGTTTACCAATCGCATCTTTCGGATCACGGATGCCAAGTTTTTTTATCAGCGTTTCATTTACTACAAATTCACGAACTGTATCGGAATGATAGTATGGGCGGCCGGCAACAAACTGCAGGTTGTATGTTTTAAAATAATTTTCATCAGCCCACTTAAGATTGGCGTTGAAGTCTGTGTTTCTGGAAGCATGATCAAATGAAAAATCGCTTCCCCAATTACTTTCGGAAGACGGGCTTGCGAAACTGAAACTCACATTTTTGATGTCAGCGTTTTTCAACAGGTTATCGCGAACATAATCAATTTTTGTACGGCTTATACTATCGCCGGGAAAAGGAACATTAAGAATTGCAGCTTTATCAAAACCAAGAGAAGCGCTTCTGAAATAATTCATCTGGCTCACCACGATCAGCATCCCGATAATTAAAACCTGCGCAATTACAAATTGTAAAACCACAAGCACTCTTCTTAATGAAAGACCACCAACCATTTTGGAAGTGATCTTACTTTTTAATGCTGTTATTGGATTGAAACCTGATAAAATAATTGCCGGATAAATTCCGGATAAAAATGTAACAAGCAACACAGTAATTGCAAGAAATAATATTAATAGAGGATTAGTAATAAAACTCATTGTCATTTTCACTTCCAGCAATTGATTTAAAAAAGGCAATGCAACCGCTGCAACAGAAACGGCAATGATCGTTGCGGCAAGTGTAATAAGAAATGTTTCACCAATAAACTGAAATGCAAGTTGTGTTCTGTTGCTGCCCAAAACTTTTCGGATGCCGACTTCTTTAGAACGGTTAACAGCCTGCGCCGTAGCGAGGTTTATAAAATTTACAGAAGCAATTACGATAAGAAAAATTCCTATCAACGCCAATGCATTTATTAATGAATGACTGAAAGTGTGACCAGAATAATTTCCAAA
>DATHPY010000438.1:0-2537 GCA_035483315.1 Puia sp.
ATATTTTGATTTTCAAATCGCAAAACAGCAAAGAAACAAACATTGACAATAATATTGAACATAAAGGCATCGGCATTACTAACGCCAAACGCAGGCTGGCATTGCTTTATCCGCATAAACACGAATTGACGATCAATAACAACGATAATCTTTATGAAGTAATATTAAAATTGCAAGTCGCATGAAACTAAATTGCATCATTGTAGATGATGAACCAGTTGCCCGAAAATTATTGGAAGAATATATCGGCGACACCGATTTTTTGCAATTGGTTGGAAAAGCAGAAAATCCAATTAAAGCAGCCGCTTTGCTCAATAATATTAAAGCTGATCTGCTTTTTCTGGATATCAACATGCCGAAGATGAGCGGCATTGAATTTTTGCGCAGCTCTGTTGAACTTCCGCTAACGATCATGACAACGGCTTATACTGAATATGCTATTGAAGGATTTGAATTGAACGTGCTCGATTACCTGGTAAAACCATTTTCATACGAACGTTTTTTGAAAGCCTGCACGAAAGCAAAGGAATATTATGAATTAAAAAATACTTCTTCCGAAAATAAAACCAACGAACCTGCACACAATTATTTTTTTGTAAAATGCGATGGGCGAATCGAAAAAATTTTATACGACGAATTATTGTACGTAGAAGCCATGCTCAATTATGTTGTGCTGCACACAGAAAACAGGAAGCTGATCGTTTACTTAACCATTAAAAGCATTACAGAACAACTACCCGAAAATATTTTTCTCAAGATCCACAAATCAACCATTGTCAACATCAATAAAATAAAAAGCATTGTAGGCAATGAAATAAATATCGGCAAAGCAAAAGTAACCATCAGCCAAAACCTGCACGAAACTGTGATGAAAGAAATCTTAAAAGGCAAGATGATAAAGAGGTGAGATTTTTATTTTATGTCCTTAGCTGTATTGCTACTATTAAGCATCGTTGCGTCGCACTCTTGTACAGTAGGAATTTTATTGAGCTTTTGTCAGAACCAAGATTCTATCCTTATTTACCTGATTATCCTGAAAAAAAGTTTATCGGTCGAATAAGAAAAATCAGGCCAAAATCCTGGTTCAGACGATACATTTTCAACCATCAATTCTCTAAGCCTCTTTCCCGTGGCAATTTTTATATTTTTTTCCGCTGCCGCACGGGCATGGATCGTTACGGCCAATTTTTGGACCAACTTTTATAGGCTCGCGTTTTACCGGTTCAGATGGTTCATAATAATCCGGACCTTCACTCACCATCTCACGTCCATGGTTATCCGTAGATGTCACCATTTCATCTTTGCGCACTTTCATCTTGCTCATATCCGTTTTCTGTTCCCTGCCTTCACGGATCGGCGCGTTGTTTTCTTCGATCGGTATTGCGGAGTGACAAAGGAAACTCACGATCTCGCGGTTCATCTCATTATCCATATTACGGAACAATTCGAACGCTTCCATTTTATAGATCACCAACGGATCTTTTTGTTCGAGATAAGCTGTTTGCACACTTTGTTTCAAATCATCCATCGCGCGTAAATGTTCTTTCCAGGTATCATCAATAATACCAAGCGTGATCTGTCTTTCAACAGCATTCATCAACTCACGGCCTTGCGTATCTAAAGTTTTTTGCAGATTGGCAAGAACGTTAATAGATTTTTTTCCATCAGTAAAAGGCACAACAACATTTTCAACATGCCTTCCCTGCGTTAATAAAATATTCTTGAAAACAGGAACCGATTTTTTACTCAGCTCATCCATCTTGTGTTCATAGTTCTGCGTTGTCTCTGTATAAATTTTTTCAGCGAGCTGAGCGGTATCACCCTGCAAAAATTCTTCTTTAGTAATTGTCGTGTCAACGCTGAAATTCACGATGGAAGCGAGTTTGAAGCCTTCATAATCATCCTGCTCTTTAAATGAGTTCACTATGCTTTCGGCAACAATATAAAATGCATTGTCAAGATCAAGCGCCAAACGATCGCCAAACAATGCGTGATTTCTTTTTTTATAAACAACATTACGTTGCTTGTTCATCACGTCATCATATTCCAGCAAACGTTTTCTTATTCCGAAATTATTTTCTTCCACTTTTTTCTGCGCGCGTTCAATACTTTTTGTGACCATGCTGTGCTGGATCATCTCACCTTCTTTATAACCCATCTTATCCATCAGCGAGGCAATTCTTTCACTGCCAAACATGCGCATAAGGTCATCTTCGAGTGACGCATAAAATTGAGTAGTTCCCGGATCACCCTGCCGACCAGCACGACCTCGCAACTGTCTATCCACACGGCGACTTTCATGACGCTCAGTTCCGATGATGGCCAAACCACCAGCTTCTTTTACACCAGGTCCGAGTTTGATATCCGTTCCGCGACCAGCCATATTTGTTGCGATAGTTACCGCGCCGGCTAAACCTGCTTCGGCAACAACCTGCGCTTCACGCGCGTGCTGCTTTGCATTTAATACATTATGCGGGATCTTTTTTACGCCAAGCATTTTACTCAGCAACTCACTCACCTCAACAGAAGTTGTACCA
>DATHPY010000439.1:0-3527 GCA_035483315.1 Puia sp.
GATAATTATCCTTTCTGCGTGTACTATCATCGTATTCAACTCCGTTTTTTCTCAAGGGTGTGTTCCCATCCGCAATCTCGCGGGCTTTGGTCAATTTGCACAATTGGGATACGGGCAATCAAACGACAAGTGGTTATTAGATATTAATAACCGTTACTTCCAGGCAAGCCAGGTGTACTCACTCAGCACGCCAAAACCCTGGGATGGACTAACGATATATACATACACTACCAATTTTGGGTTGAGCAGGATGTTGAATAATGGTTGGTCAATATCGTTGGACGTTCCTATTTCAGCTAATAGTATTTCGAGCATCATAGAACACCGCTCCGGATTTCGGCACACTACTTCTGCATTTGGTTTAAGCGATATTCGTTTCACTGTTTACAAATGGTTATTCCACGGCGAAAATTCGCAGCGTGGAAATATTCAGTTGGGTGTAGGAATTAAATTTCCTACCGGCAGTGATAAAGACGAAGATTATTTTTATACTGATCCGACAAATCCGAAAGCAAGAACCTTAGCTCCTGTTAATGTTGCGATACAACTCGGTGATGGTGGAACAGGTTTTACGACTGAGATAAATGGATTTTATTTTTTCAATAAAACAATAAGTGTGCATGGGGATCTTTTTTACCTGATCAACCCGCGTGATCAAAATGGCGTGCCAAGTTTACCACCTGGTTTTCCCGCAAGCACAGTAAAACTTTTTGATACTTTAGGTACAGAAGTAAACAGTGTGCCCGATGCATATACGGTGAGAGCCGGCGCTGATTTTACATTTAATCAATTAGTAGCAACCGCAGGACTACGTTATGAAGGAGTTCCGGCGCACGATCTGATCGGGAAAGATGATGGACTGCGCAGACCCGGTCATATTTTTTCTGTTGAACCCGGAGTTCAATATAAATTTAAAAAATCATTTTTATACAGCTTCGTAACCGTTCCTGTTATGCGCAGTACGGTGAAAGCTCCAACAGATGCTGAAGCAAGCGCCATCACCGGAACAGATGTTACCACCACTGGGCATTATGCCAATATTGTTTTCTTTATCGGCTATACATTTACTTTTTAAAACCAAGAACATTTTTCTTTACGATTTTTATTTTCTGGCCTTATTTTTTCCCAGGGACAGCGATAATTCGTTCAGTAACTTATTTACCTGATGTTTAAAAAGCCGTCCGATAGGCAATTCTTTTTCCCCCAATTGTATTGTATCTGCGTTATAGGAATCAATTTTATTAACAGCAATAATGAATGAACGGTGAATGCGGATAAAAGCATCTTTCGGTAATGTTTCTTCCAGCGAAGAAAGAAGATGTTTTGTTACAATTATTTTTGATGTGGTAATAATTTTTATATAGTCACTCAATCCTTCAATATAGATAATATCATTCAAAAGAATTTTTACCATTTTACGATCCGCTCTAACATATAAAGAAGTGCTGGAAGATTCGGTGAAAGAATCTGCAGCATTAAATGCAGAATCAGGCGCCTGCATTTCAGTTTGAAAAATCTTATTCACTGCTTTTAAAAAACGTTCAAACGAAATTGGTTTTAGTAAATAATCCACTGCATCGAGTTCAAATCCTTCAACAGCGTATTTTCTGTGCGCCGTAGTGAATATAACTTTTGGCGGTTTTTTTAATGTGCGTATAAAATCAGTTCCCATGATCTTTGGCATTTGAATATCTAAAAATAAAAGATCAACGGAATTTTGTTGAAGTATCTGCAATGCTTCCACAGCATTGGCGCAACTTCCAACTAATTTAAGGCCATCGACGGACGCGATATATTTTTCTAATACAGATAATGCCAGAGGCTCATCATCAACAGCAACGCAGATTATTTTTTTAGCGGGCATAACTTAAAATTTTATGGGGTAATATTTCTTCGGGTTGTGTTTTTTTCTTTTCTAATTTTATTTTCATAGATACTGAAAAAGAATCTGCCGAAGATTGAATGTCTAATTGATGATTTCCCGGATAAAGTAACTGCAATCTTTTTTTTACGTTCGTCAAACCTATTTTTTTTCTATCCTCAGGTTTTTCCGGTTCATCGGGCAGACTATTGCTTATTTTGAATTCAAGCCATTCGTTTTTTGTTTCAATAAAAATATTTATATAAGACTGATCGAGTATCTTACTTGCACCATGTTTAAAACAATTTTCCACCAATGGGATCATTAACAAAGGAGCTATCATCATTTCGCTATCGGCATTTTGCCTGATGTCAATGATCATTTTCAATCTTTCACCGTAACGTATTTTTTCCAGCCCTACATAATCAAGTAACATTTTTATTTCCTTGCTCACCTGCACAAAAGATCCCGCTCCTTCATTGTTCATATAAAACACCATGCCCGATAATTTTTGTACTGCTGTAGCCGCTTTTGAAGAATCGCTCAGCGTGAGTGCATAAATATTATTGAGTGTATTGAATAAAAAATGAGGATGCACCTGTGCCTTCAGCAATTGCAGTTCTGCCTGCGAATTTTCCTGAATCAGCATTTCATTTTCCCGTTGTTTTCTATACCAGCTTTTGTAATATTTGATAACCAGTATAATGCTGCAGGAAACCAGCGATCCCGTAAAATGAATGTTACTATAGATGGAAAAATATTTTGTTAGAAATGGACTTAACGGAATAACATGCTCAACATTAAAAAAGACCGGTGAAGTTTTATCCGACCATACGTATAAGAAATCAAAATAAGTGATCCAGTAAAAACAAAAAACAACGGCTACTAATGCGATGAAAAATGATTTGTATTTATTTTTTTGAAGATAATTCGGCACCAGGAAATAAACCATCGTGTAACAAAAAATCATTTGCAATAAAAGCCGGTTTGCTGAAACGCCCAACTGGTAAATGATAAAATTTTTCATCCCGATATCCTGCGGGGTCTGGTTTCTTACCTGTGTGCATACCATATAAAAATACCATCCTATCCAAAAAATAAGATGGCGGCTGATCCTGGTGCGGCGGTCATCGGAAAATATAAATTCATGCATGCTCATAAAACAAATTCTTCTTTTTGAATCGCAGTTAAAATTTTATTGGTTTGAAGAACCAATGTCAAACTGGTAATTCCATTTTCAGAATAAATATCAAAACTGTGTTTACCCGGATATAATATTTCAATTCTTTTTAAAGATCTCACCCATTGATAATTTTTGTTACTGTCTGTTATTTCACTTTCAATATTATTTCTGCACTCTAAAAAAAAATACAATTCGCCGTTTTCTATTTTGATATCAAGATCCATAATAAGTCGTGTTGATCTGTCGAGGAATTCTTCAAAACAATTCTCAACCAGCGATAATAATAATATGGGGGGAATAATTACGCCAGTTGTACTGCCTTCCTGTTTAATTTGTACGTTAAGCCGTTCCGGATAAAATATTTTTTTCAAACTGAGATATGTTTTTATGATCTGTAATTCTTTTTCCAGTGGTACATTTTCTTTTTCATTATCATATAAAACATAACTAAGCAGATCGGATAATTTTAAAACAGTTGAAGGT
>DATHPY010000440.1:0-5181 GCA_035483315.1 Puia sp.
CGCGGCATGGCTGGTTCAGACTTGCGTCCATTGACCAATATTCCTTACTGCTGCCTCCCGTAGGAGTCGGGCCCGTGTCTCAGTGCCCGTGTGACTGGTCGTGCTCTCACACCAGTTACTGATCGAAGGCTTGGTGGGCCATTACCCCGCCAACTACCTAATCAGGCGCACGCCCATCTTCAAGCGCCGTAGCTATAATTATAAAATGATGCCATTTCATAATATTACGGGGTATTAATCCAAATTTCTCTGGGCTATTCCCCACTTGAAGGAAGGTTGCGTACGTGTTCCGCACCCGTTTGCCGGTCGCCGCCCATGTATTGCTACACTGCGCTGCCCCACGACTTGCATGTATTAAGCCTGCCGCTAGCGTTCATCCTGAGCCAGGATCAAACTCTCCATTGTAAATGAGTTTTGATGCTCTGACTTTAATCTCTTTCGGAAATTAACGTCTTATCGAATTAATTTACGCTAAACATTACTTTGTTCTTTTATTGAAATAAAAGAATGCTGTTGCTTTCAAACTTTCAAAGATCTTTTGGCATTACTGCCTCCCATTCTTTTCTCAACGGTTACGTTTAGATTTTTTTGGGAGTGCAAAGGTAAGTGCCTTTATACTTCTACCAAAATATTTCTGTTATTATTTCTGAAATTTATTCAGATAATTGGATTTGCTTTTCGAAGAACTACTGCTTTTTTAAAAGCGGACGGCAAAGATAAGGTGAGTAAGGTTGTCTGCAAACTTTTTTATTTGTTTTTATTCACACGTGTTTCACAATGGAAAGATGACCGGGTTATAATCTAAACATTCCTTATTGAAATTTTAGTGCCAGAAATATGGAAAGAAATTTAGTAAATAGGGCGTTGAATAGAATTGTTGCCGTACAAGAGCGCGACGCAACGATGGTGAATGTAATTCCTGAAGCGAGAGCATAAAAAATTTGATGACCGTTGATAGATGACCGATGACGAAATGAAATTCTAAATTCTAAATGAAAATTGAAATAGCTCATAGCTTATTCAGCAATCCATCAGGATAATTTACGTGGACGAGAAAAAGTCCGTGCCCGGGAACAGAAAAATCCGCTTTTGTACAATCAAGACTTTGAATGATCTTTTCAAAATCCGGCAATTCGAGTTTACCTCTTCCGACCTGCAACATTGTACCAACAAGACCGCGAACCATACCGCGCAAAAACCTGTTTGCTTTTACTTCATAAACCCAGCAATCGTTTCCCTGGACCCATTTGCTGTGGAGAATTGTGCAATTGAAATTTTTTACCTGCGTGTTTCTTTTTGAAAAAGAAGTGAAATCTGTATAAAAAGAAATTATTTCAGCAGCAGCAGAAAGTTTTTTCTCGTCCAAAGTGTATGGAAAATAATATGCCTGATCCTGAATGAACGGATTCTTTTTCCGATATACATAATATTTATACTCCCGACTTGTTGCATCAAAACGTGAGCTCGCGTTTGTCGGCGCGAGAAAAATATTTTTCACAGCTATATCAGCCGGAAGTAATGCATCAATATTATACAAAAATTTATTTGGAATTATTTCTTCCCAATCAAAATGAAAGAAATTTTGCAGTGCATGTACGCCAGTGTCGGTGCGCGATGAGCAAACAATATCTATTTTCTTGCGAAAGTAAATCTCCAGCGCTTTTTCCATTTCTCCCTGGATACTGTTGGCATTTTCCTGAATCTGAAAACCGCTGTAGTTTGTGCCTTTGTATGAAACTTCGAGAAAATATCTAGACATACCCAAGTTTGTAGTTTGGAGTTTAGAGTTTAGAGTTTGTTGTTCTTAAAACTTAAGACCTATTCCGAATTCTGAATTGCAGTGACGCCGAACTCAAAACTACAAACTATTTTATCATTGCTTTGAACCGGGAAATATAATAATCATCTTTCAGCAGACTTTGCAGGCTGGTAAAATTATTAAGGTCATATACATAAGCGTATGCCGCGTCAAATAATTTATATTTCCCGGCATCATTCGGAAAAACTTCGCTCAACGCTTTGATCTGATTGGTAGAAAAACATTTTGCTTTGAAAACTTTTTTTGCAATTGAAATTTTATCATCCTCATCTTCAATAGCCATTATTTTTACTCGCAATTTATCAACGTCATAATCGGTTGCGGTGTTTTTACAATTCGCATTTGTTACAATTGCACGGAATAGTTTGGATTTAGTTGTATCTACGACAGAAGAATCTTTTTTTACATTTTTTGTTTTTGCTTTAAATAAAGATTTTCCATCAGTAGGAATATTGTTTGAATCCTTAATAGCTGGGATATTTTTTGCAGTCATGAATTTTGCTGTATCGCTTTTTATTCCCGGTTTTGTTTCGGGAATTATCGTTTCTTTTTTGTTATTATTGACTACTGTAGGTTTATTTACAGCGGAATCAAAGGGAATAATAATATTGATGGTATCTTTCTTTCCATTTTTGCTAACATCTTCATAAACCAATTCAAATGACGAAACATTTTTCTTTTCTGAAAGTTTTGTAACAACAGGTTGTATTTGCTGCTGAATTAATTTCTCCTTCTTTTCCGGCGTTTTAATAACTGCTATTTTTTTGTGAAGCGTTGCATCTTCAGTTCTCTTTTTTCGCTGGGTAATTGCAGAAGAATCGGCTGTTATTATCGGTTTAGACGATGTTTCAATTTTTGTTATTTCGTTTTTCTTTTTTTGTTGATTGGCAACTGAAGAATCATTAATAATTACAGGTTTTGTTGGTGTTTCGGTTTTTGTAACTTCTTTTTTCGGTTCATCAGCAACGTACATATTTTCCATAACTGCTGAATCATTTACTACCTGTGCCATTAATTTGGAAAAACTCTGATCTGCTTTTTTAGTTACAGATGTGGTACTCGTTGTTGTTGTCGCCGAATCTTCTGAAACAAAATATTGCTGTTGCCTTATTGGTGCAATTAGTTGCGCAGTTTGAGGATTTGATAAAACCAATCTATTATCTTTTCCAATTTTTAAAATAAATCCCACATCTTTTGTTAGAACAATTGAGAATTGTTCTTCTGCAGTTGGAGTTTTAGTAAAACCTATCGTAAAAATATATGTGCTGTCAACAAGTTTTGGGATGATTATATGCCCTGTTGGCGTGGATTTCAAAACATTTTCGGCTGCTTTTACATAAAACGATTGCTTATTTTCCGATTGAATAGCAATGAAATGGTTTTTCTGCGCAAACACATTCCCTCCGAACAAAAATGATAAAACAAGTAAGCGGATTTTCGTCATAATTTCAATTCTCAATCCGCAAATCTAATTAATTGTATAGTGTGTTTGACCTTTTATACAATTTTTATGACTGTTAATCATCTCAACTATTAACTTTATGCCTCACAAAAATTTTATATGAAAAAAACACAGTTATTATTAGTCTGTTTAATTGCAAGCGCGGTGATCTATGCTCAACCTGCGCCGGAAAAAGATGAGTCCTGGAAAAATATTTACAGAGGTTCGGCTACAAAAATCAACGATCTGGTTCACACCAAGCTCGAAGTAAAATTTGATTACGATAAATCTTACATGTACGGGAAAGAATGGGTTACGTTGAAACCACATTTCTACCCAACAGATTCATTGACCCTTGATGCAAAAGGAATGGATATTCATAAAATCGCGCTCGTAAAAAACGGCACTAACGAATCGCTGAAATATGATTACGATGGAATGATCTTAAAAATTCATCTTGACAAAACTTATAAAAGCGACGAAAAATACACTATCTATCTCGACTATACATCAAAACCAAATGAATTAAAAGTTGAAGGCAGCGCTGCAATTAATGATGCAAAAGGTCTGTATTTTATCAATCCAAAAGGTGAAGAAAAGGATAAACCAACAGAAATTTGGACACAGGGTGAAACAGAATCAAATTCCGCGTGGTTTCCTACAATTGATAAGCCTGATCAAAAAACAACGGATGAAATTATTATGACGGTGCCCGATAAATACGTAACGCTTTCGAACGGAGTTCTTGTAAATCAGAAAAAAAATACGGATGGCACACGTACTGATGATTGGAAAATGGATCTGCCGCATTCCCCTTATTTATTTATGATGGCTGTCGGTGAGTTTGCAATAATTCATGATCATTATAAAGATAAGCCCGTTGATTATTATGTTGAAAAAGCATACGCCCCTTATGCTAAACAAATTTTTGGAAACACGCCGGAGATGATCGCCTTCTATTCAAAAACTTTAGGCGTAGAATATCCGTGGCCAAAATACGATCAGATAGTTGTGCGTGATTATGTTTCCGGCGCGATGGAAAATACAACCGCAACTTTACACGGAGAGTTTTTAAATAAAAACAGCCGCCAGTTATTAGATGACACGTATGATTTTGATGAAGATGTTATTGCGCACGAATTATTTCACCAGTGGTTTGGAGATTTGGTGACCTGCGAGTCCTGGAGCAATCTTACTGTCAACGAATCATTCGCTGATTTTAGTGAAATGCTTTGGGCAGAACATAAATACGGAAAAGATGCGGCTGATGATCACAGTTACAAGTCAATGGAAAATTATATTGAAGGTGCAAAAGAAGGTGATGATTATAATCTTGTTCGTTTTTATTACTCAAACCGTGAAGATGTATTTGATGGAGTTACTTACCAAAAAGGCGGACGTATATTAAACATGCTTCGCAATTATGTTGGCGACAGCGCATTTTTTAAATCGTTGAATTTATATCTAACCACAAATAAATTTAAAAATGGTGAAGCGCAGCAATTGCGTTTGGCTTTTGAAGAAGTGACCGGCCAGGATTTAAACTGGTATTGGAACCAATGGTATTACAATAAAGGATATCCAAAATTAAATATTGATTACGTGTACGATGATAACGCGAAAAATGTAAAAGTCATTATCAATCAAACGCAGGATACCAATAATATTTTTAAATTACCAATCGCGATTGATATTTATAACGGAGCTAAAAAAGAGCGACATAAAGTTTGGGTTGAAAACAGAACTGACACATTTACTTTTTCGTACAACACAAAACCAGATTTAGTAAATGTTGATGGCGACAAAATAGTTTTGGGTGAAAAGAAAGATAACAAAACACTCGACAATTTTATCAATCAATATAAATACGCAGGATTGTATTTGGATCGTCGTGAAGCAATTGATGTTTGCGCAAAAAACC
>DATHPY010000441.1:0-2537 GCA_035483315.1 Puia sp.
CTTATTAAAGAAATAATGTAAAGAATAATATCTTTGCTCACGACGCCTTTATTTAATTTGCCTTCAACATTTATGCGCATCAGTTTCGGTTTGCTTTGTAATAAACATTGCGTTGCCATTACCATTTCTACTTCACTGGTTCCAATTCCAAAGGCAATATTTCCAAAAGCGCCGTGAGTGGAAGTGTGACTGTCGCCGCAAACAATTGTCATTCCAGGTTGCGTAATGCCAAGCTCAGGTCCGATCACATGAACAATTCCCTGGAACGGATGACCGAGTCCGTATAATTCAATTCCATGCTCCGCACAATTTTTTATCAGCGCGTTTACCTGCAATCTTGAAAGCTCTTCTTTGATCGGCAGATCCTGATCAATAGTTGGCACATTATGATCAGCGGTTGCAACAATTTGTTTCGGGCGCAAAACTTTTATGCCTCTTTTATTCAATCCGGCAAATGCCTGCGGACTGGTTACTTCATGAATTAAATGTTTGTCAATATACATCACAGAAGGTCCGCCATCAATGGTTTTGACGATGTGCGTATCCCATATCTTTTCAAATAAAGTAAGAGCCATTATGTATTTTTTGAACATTCAACACTCAACACTCAATATTCAATGTTCAAGTGAAGAAACTTTTATTAATTCGGTTGTTTATTTAATAAATAATTATTCTTGTTTGCTGTATCAATACTTTTTGAAACGATTGCAACCAATTCTTCATTTTCTTTTCCGATGTCATCCATTCTTGCAATCGGTTTTATCATTTCTTTTTTTCTGATGATTTTTAAACAGACTCTTGTTTCTTTCAACACAATTTTCATTTTATGGATGAAATCATTTCTTGATTCCGCACTTTGAGCTTCTCCATATAATAAAGATGGCGCTAAACCACATCTTACTAATTGTCCGGCTATATAATTTCCCGCTCGTGAATTTGCCAATGCTTCCACAACATCAACAACTCTCGAAGAAAAATCAACGAATCCATCTTCTAAATCAAATACTTTACTTTTCATGGAAAGGTTCTAAACTTGAAAATTGAATATTGATTGTTGAATGTTGATTGTTCTAAATTGCTTCAACTTTTTTAAGCGTTGCATTATATTGCTTCGCCAGTTCATGCAAATCACTTTCTACAATTTCTTTTTTTGTATCAGCAACTTTTAAAAATCTTTCATACAAAACATCAATATCATTGCGTGTATATTGATAACCGATCTTTTGCAAACGAAATGCCAGCGCACTTCTTCCGCTTCTTGCTGTTAATACAATTTTAGATTCTCCGGCACCAACTTCCTCCGGATTGATAATTTCATACGTCAATGAATCTTTCAAAAATCCATCCTGGTGAATTCCAGATGAATGTGAAAATGCATTCGCCCCGACAATAGCCTTATTAGGTTGAACGGGCATGCGCATCGTATCAGAAACCAACCTGCTCATCGGATTTAATAGTTGTGTATTTATTCCAGTATAAAATCCTAAATGTTTGTGTTGTTTGATAACCATCACACATTCTTCCATCGAAGTATTTCCTGCGCGTTCACCCAAACCATTAATGGTACATTCAATTTGTCGCGCACCTGCGATCACACCAGCGATTGAATTTGCAGTTGCTAATCCCAGATCATTATGACAATGACAAGAAATAATTGCTTTGTCAATATTCTTTACATTGTTAATTAAGTAAGCAATTTTATCGCCATATTGATAAGGCAAACAATAACCGGTTGTATCGGGAATATTCACGACAGTTGCGCCTGCGGCAATTACCGCTTCTATTACCTGCGCAAGATATTCGTTATCCGTTCTGCCTGCATCTTCAGCGTAAAATTCAACATCATCAACAAAATTCTTTGCCCATTTCACAGCCTGAACTCCGCGTCTCAAAATTTCTTCTCTTGTAGAATTAAATTTGCTTTTGATATGAAAATCCGACGTGCCGATTCCAGTGTGAATGCGCGGACGCTTTGCATATTTCAATGCTTCTGCTGCAACTTCAATGTCTTTTTGTACAGCGCGCGAAAGTCCGCACACAGTCGAGTTCTTAACGATCTTCGAAATTTCTTCCACCGAATGAAAATCGCCGGGACTTGAAATTGGAAAACCAGCTTCGATAATATCAACGCCAAGCTCTTCGAGTTTAATAGCAATCTCAATTTTTTCTTTTGTATTAAGTTTGCATCCGGGCACCTGTTCGCCATCGCGAAGCGTTGTGTCAAAAATGAAGACTTTTTTATCAGGCATAAAATATATTGAGTGAAGAAAAAGTAACAATCCTCAATTTATCTTTGTTAATATTAACAGTGAAATCAAAATTGAAGTTGTTTTACACTAAGCAATGAGTTAAAAAACAGTCCAAACCCTTACCAGTAAAGGATTTAAAAGGTTTCTAAATACAATGCCCAACCGGTCATCAGATACATTATTTCAATTGATAAAATCGCTGAAAAAATCAGAGAAGCGGAATTTTAAGCTCTATGTGAAGCGAAATTCCGCTGCGGAAGATCTGAAAATTATTCAGCTATTTGATGC
>DATHPY010000442.1:0-5092 GCA_035483315.1 Puia sp.
CTACAAAGCCTTTGGGAAGAAATGGCGAAGAAGCAAAACGCATGTTACAAGCTGTTGAAGCCGCAGGAATTTTTAATGGTTATCTCGAAGATTTGGTGTACACGCCGAAATTTTTAAAAGCGTTGGAAAGTGTAAAGAATGGCGCGCTCGGAAGAATATTATGGGCGAAATCGAGAGAGACGCATCCTGGTCCGCACAGCGAATGGTTTTGGAATATTGAACAAGCCGGTGGTGGTTGCATGTTAGATCTCGGTTGTCATTGCGTGGAAATTGCAAGAAATTTTATTGGAAAAGATATCAAACCAATTGAAGTAATGTGCTGGGCAGATACGCAGGTAAAACCAATTGACGCGGAAGATCATGGAATTGGATTGGTGAAATATGAAAATGGAGCGATTGGTCAATTTGAAGTGAGCTGGACTTTTCGCGGTGGAATGGATCTGCGCGATGAAGTGATGGGCACCGAAGGAACGATCTGGATCAATAGTTTTTTGCGAACAGGTTTTGAAATGTTTACTACAGGAAAAGGCGCGGATTATGTTGCGGAAAAAGCGGAGAGCAATACTGGTTGGCTGTTTCCTGTTGGTGATGAAGCGAATGATTTGGGATATAATCACATGTTCACGGATATGTTTAATTCCATAGAAAAAGGAATTGATCCGAAAGAAACTTTTTATGACGGATATGTGGTGAATTCTATTTTAGATGCGGCGTATCGTTCGGCAAAATCAAAAATTTGGGAGCCGGTGAAATTGGATATCTGGAGAGGAAAAGTTGGTGTGAGCAAAGACAGTCATTTAGTTGATTACGACGCAGAAAATTATTTGGTGAAAGAAGAAATTACGCATTACGGTGCGAAGAAAGTGATCATCAAAAATAAAAAAACAGGAAAGATCAGTGAGAAGGTTTTGGAATAAGATCGCTTGTTCTTTTTTGTTTGTGCAAAAAATAACCAAAAAAGCACACCCGAAAGCGATGACGGCCCGTTTTCGGGAATGGAGGTTTGATTTAGCTTTTGTACTACTGTGACTTCAGCATTAGTATCATCATTCGGCGCCTATAATTCAAGCGCTTCTGTAATACATGACCAATAAAAAACCCTTACAATATCATGCAAAAATTATTTTTTTGTGCGTTGCTTATTATTTCGATTTTTTCTTGCAAACAAAAAAAGCAATATACAGATTGGAAAGTTTTTGGCGGGAGTAAAGAGAATATTCATTATTCTTCGCTCACACAAATTGATACAAACAATATAATGCAACTACAGGTTGCCTGGACTTATCACACCGGCGATGCCGATACGGCAAATCATTCACAGATACAATGCAATCCAATTATAGTAAATGGCGTAATGTATGCTACTTCTCCCCGATTAAAATTAATTGCTGTTGATGCGGCAACGGGAAAAGAAAAATGGGTTTTTAACCCGCAGGATTCAAATCAAAATAAATCTTTCGCCGATTTTATTATGAACAATAATCGCGGCGTTACCTATTGGGAAGACGGAGAAGACAAAAGGATTTTTTATGTTGCGGGATCTATTCTTTACGCTATCAATGAACTAACGGGAACGCTCATCCCAGGTTTTGGTAAAGATGGAAGAATTGATCTGCACGATGGATTAGGAAGAGATGTACATGATCTGTATGTTACTGCAACGTCGCCGGGAATTATTTACAAAGATCTTATTATTATGGGTTCGCGGGTCTCTGAAGAAAGCGACGCGGCGCCCGGTCATATCCGCGCTTTTGATGTGCGTACGGGAAAAATGCGCTGGATATTTCATACAATTCCTCAGCCTGGTGAATTAGGCTCTGATACATGGAAAGATTCTATTGCATACAAACATATTGGCGGAGCGAACTGTTGGTCAGGTTTTGCTTTGGATGAAGCGCGTGGAATTTTATTTGCACCAACCGGTTCTGCGTCTTTTGATTTTTATGGAGGAAGAAGAAAAGGCGCCGGACTTTTTTCAGATTGTTTATTGGCGCTTGATGCGGAAACGGGAAAATACAAATGGCATTTTCAGGATGTGCATCATGATGTATGGGATAAAGATCTTCCAACACCACCTGCTTTAGTTTCGGTTATGCATGAGGGTAAGTTGGTTGATGCAGTTGCTCAGCCTGGTAAAACAGGATTTATATATTTACTCGATCGTGAAACCGGCAAACCAATTTTTCCTATTGAAGAAAAACCTTTTCCGACAGAAACTGAATTAGCAGGCGAAGAAATATCATCTACGCAACCAATTCCGACTCTCCCCAAATCATTCATGCGACAAAGTTTTACAGAAGCTGATCTTAATGATCTGTTGCCCGATTCTTCTTACCAGGATATAAAAAAAAGATTTGAATCTTATAAAACCGGAAATATTTTTAACCCGCTTTCAAAAGAAGGGACCATTGTTTATCCCGGGCTTGATGGCGGCGCGGAATGGGGCGGCGAAGCATTTGATCCTGAAACCGGTTTATTGTATGTAAACGCAAATGAAATTCCCTGGGTTATTTCTATGGCCGAAAGAAAAATGCCAACATCAAAAAAGGAGAATTATCTTGACGCAGGAACAAGATTATATCAATCCAATTGTATGACCTGCCATGGTCCAGACAGAAAAGGCTCCGGCAACTATCCATCATTGTTAGATGCAAATAAAAAATATAATGAACAGCAATTTGTACAATTTGTTTCCACAGGACGCAGAATGATGCCTGCGTTTAAACAATTAACGGATGAAGAAAAAAGCGCCATTGCATCATTCGTATTAAACATCAAATCTTCTCAACAAAAAAATTTTGTGGCGACTCTAAAACCTGTTGACAGTTTCAGGAATCTTCCATACACCATTACAGGCTATAATAAATTCGTGAGCAAAGAGGGCTATCCGGCAATAAAGCCACCGTGGGGAACACTGAATGCCGTGAATTTAAATACAGGAGAGATTGACTGGCGTATTCCGCTTGGCGAGTATCCGGAATTTAAACAAAAAGGAATAATTACCGGCACCGAAAATTATGGCGGTTCAATTGTAACTGCTGGTGGAATATTATTTATCGCTGCAACCAAAGATGGAAAACTGCGGGCCTTCAACAAACGAACGGGAAAATTATTGTGGGAAACAACATTGCCCGCGCCGGGTTTTGCAACGCCATCTTTATATGAATTAAATGGTAAAGAATATTTAGTTATAGCCTGTGGCGGTGGAAAATTAAAAACCGAATCTGGCGATTCTTATGTTGCATTTGCATTGCCTGATAAATAAATTATTTTGTATCGTACGATTGCTGCACTTTAAATTTGAAACCTGTTTCTTCCGAGCCAGTCAGTTGATATTGCATTACCCGTTTACCACCAGTAGGCACATCTTTATCATCAGTTTTATAAATAGGAAATTTGCGCATTAATGTTCCTTCAAGCAGAGAAAATTCATCGCGCCCGCGATAACCATCTTTGTATTTTGCATCAAGCAAGACATCAGGAATTCCGGCAATGGCAAATGATTTGTTTGATAAAGACACAATTGCATACGCATTGCCGAACCACTCTTTCTCCGCATTCACTGTATAAGTGTAAAACATTAAATCCGGAAAACCATCGTTATTCAAATCATCAATTTCTGCCCTGATAATTCTTCCCTTTATATAAACTCTCGATGGATGTGCGTCGTGCTCAAATCCGACCGGGCGGATTTCCAGTTCATTTGTCGCAGCATCTTTATTACCGCATATAACACGGTAACCTGCTTTGCCTATTTTTAAAGTGGTATCAATTTTTTTTGCCTGTGCAAAAAGATCATGTGATAAGAAAAACAAAAGACTGACCGCAAATAAAAAGATATGTTTCATTAAATAAAGTTAACCGGAAAAAATAAAAATAACTAAGTTTAATAAAAGTTTCTGAGTGAATAAAAAATACATCGTCAGTGTTTCTATATTGATATTTATATTACCTGCAATTTGCACATTCGCTGAGATCGTTTTCTACAAACAACAAATTTTTTCGTTTGAATTATTTGGTAAATGGTTTATTTTTTCTGCTGTCGGGTTGCGCCTTTTTTTAGCAGGCGTCAAACAGACTACCGATCCTGCATTTACGGCACAGGAAATTTTTCACATTGATAATGCGGAAAGTTTTCCAATTGTAAGAGAATTAGGGTTCGCCAATCTTTGTTTTGGGTTGATTGGAATTATATCATTATTTCTTCCCCAATGGAGAATTGTAAGCGCATGCGGAAGTGGCTTGTATTATGGCATTGCCGGGTTTCAGCATTTATTCAAAAAGCCAGCAAGTGTTAACGAAACGTTTGCACTGATCACAGACATTATAATATTTATTTTCCTGGCGATTTATTTTGTAAGAATGATCTGAAAAATCAGGAAAGAAAAAAGAATAAGAAATTTTATCTATTTTAAGTAAGTGCCGCATTTTGCTTTGCCATTCGCAGCTTCGAATGGAGTAATTCCTCTGGCACATGAAGTGAAAATTAGTGCCGATGCCAGCAAAACGATACAGAGAATTGTCTTCTTTGGGCTAAAATAGTTACCGAATTTCATATTCTAAAGATAATCTAATTTTTACAATCGAAAAATGATTACAGGCAAAGAAATCAAAAAAGATGCCTGAAATTTTATCTGGAAAACTTTTAGCTTTCTTTTATTAGTCATCATTAGTTGCTAATAAATATTAGATGTGCTAAAAATTATTTTACTTTCGTTTAAATTCAATTATTATGGTTGATAAATTAGAGGTTAAAAGTTCAATTGAAATTGATGCTCCGGCAAGCAAAGTCTGGGATGCTTTGGTGAATCCGCAACAAACAAAAAAATATATGTTCGGCTGTGAAACTGTTTCCGACTGGAAGCCAGGCAGCCCATTATTGTGGAAAGGAACTTATGCCGGCAAAGATGTGATTTTTGTAAAAGGAATCATTTTGGAGATAGAACCCGGCAAATTTTTAAAGTACACCGTTATAGATCCAAATTCTGAGATGCCGGATATTCCCGAAAATTATTTAAATGTTGCTTATCAATTATCGGAAGAAAATGGAAAGACCGTTTTTACCGTTGTGCAGGATGGTTTTGAAAATGCC
>DATHPY010000443.1:0-2590 GCA_035483315.1 Puia sp.
CATACAAATTTTCAGAGACTGCACAAAATCTTCTATTATCGTGTCCGGGGCTGCTTCGTGAAAAAGTGAAGTTTTTACTGAAAACAATTCACCTGCTGCTCCTACAACGGTATAAAATTCGGAATCCAGTTTTTTCAATAACGATTCATATTTCCAATAAATACCTTCACCTGCACCAGCAGCTTTGTCTCTCTTTTTTGATAAGATCTTTTTCTCTCCGGCCACTCCCCCGACGCGCGGATCACTGTAATGTTTCAGAATTTCACGTACAGCAAGAGGATTTAGCAGGGTATTTGCGTCATTGAAAATAACATAGGGGGTATCTACATATTTTATAGCGCGATTCATTGCGGCAATTTTTCCTTTTCTTTCTTTTTGATGAAGTAAAAGGATATTCTCATATTTTTTAATAATCTCAGGGGTTTCATCTGTAGATCCATCCGTAATAAATACCCACTTTAGTTTTCCCGGTGGATAATCAAGATCAAGGCTATTCTTAATTTTACATTCAATAAATTCTGCCTCATTATATGCCGATACCAGCAGGGTAACTTCTGGTATAAAAATTGGAAGTTGTGAAATTTTCTTTTGTTTATAAAAAATTGACTTCAATTTTATCAGTAAATAAATAATTATCCCATATCCGATGTAACTATAAAATATAATCAAAAGGCTAAAAAAAAATAAAAACTTTAGCATTGAGGAGTTTCAATTTATGCTAATGTAAAAGATTCCTTGGAAGCGAAGTGTGGTCAAAAAATTTAATACCATTTTAAATCTGGAAATAATTATACCAAAAATCAATAAATACAAACAGGCAATACTAATGCATTACGATTTAATAAATGTGTCTCAAAACCCATACTTTGAAAGATATTAATAAATTCACGAATTGAATTACTAGAAAATATCCCTAATTTTAGAGAACTGTCAATACGAATTCAATATCTCATAAAATTCCGATATATACCAACCAGGTTAATCTTACATCCTTTGAAATTGCTAAAACTGCTACCAGCATCTGCTTGCAATAAATAAGAAACTTTCGCTTGCCAATTATTTCAGATTAATTTTTAAGCAACTCCATGTTGCCTTAAAAGGCATCTCGAATACCAATTGAAATTTTGATCGTCGACAAAAAGTTCGTCATGAACGAATATAATACGCATTGAAAAGATACGATTAGAATTTTAAGTGGCTAATGAATAACCTAAACCTGATTTATGAATCCGACATTTTCACCCGGTACCACCAAAACGAATAAAAAGAATTTCGGTTATTTTGGTATTAAGAGTAATCCCAATGAAAAGACAGAAAATGTTCCCGTAATGAATGGGTATTATTTTATAGGCAAAACTGATGCAAACTTACGGAAACTTGAAAGCGTATTTAATTACGGTTTTGTGTCGGAAAACATCAACGAAGCTAAAACTGAATTATTAGAATTTCTAAAAACCAGAAACTTTGTTCCCCAGGTTGTTCTATGTGATTCCCTTTACAAGATCGAGGAAATACAGGAATTTTATTATTTTTTGAATGTCCATCCAATATTTCGTTTTATTCCTTTTGTACTGGACGGTAAACTATTGTCAGAAAAAGAATGGGGAATATTTAAAAAAGCCAAAATATCAGATGAAATTATTGTTTTGCAGGAAACTTCTGATGATCATCTTCAGGGTAAATGCCGGTTTCTAAATAAAGTGAAATTAAGAGAAGTTGAAATCAATGGAAATATTTTTATACATGATCAGTATCCGAAAATGCGACATTTTTCCCTGTTATTTAAGAGATTGGTCGAAATAATCATTTCTTCTTTGATACTTATCATTCTGAGTCCTTTGTTACTTTTGATCAGTCTGGCCATAAAAGTCGAAACAAAAGGTTCGATATTTTATATTTCGAAAAGAGCGGGAAGAGGATATCGCATATTCAATTTTATTAAATTCCGGACCATGCGGACCGGTGCAGATAAGAGTATGGTCGAATACTCTCATATGAACAAATATGGCTTCCCATCCGATTCAGGTCCTCACTTTATCAAAATAAATAATGATCCTCGTGTTACCAGAGTAGGTGCAATTCTTCGCAAAACCAGCCTGGATGAGCTCCCTCAATTAATCAATGTCCTTCTCGGTGATATGTCATTAGTTGGCAATCGTCCTTTGCCACTGTATGAAGCTTCAACTCTTACTACGAATGCATGCGCATTACGCTTCATGGCACCGGCTGGAATCACAGGACTCTGGCAAATCAAGAAAAGAGGAAAAGTAAATATGTCTGTTGAAGAACGCATCAACCTCGATATCGATTACGCCAACAAATCTAATTTTATGTTTGATCTTTGGATTATGGCTAATACGCCTTCTGCGTTATTTCAAAAAGAAAACGCATAGCCACAAATCGCTTTCTTCCTTTGATATATTTCTTGAAGCCGGGTTTTATGGGATTAGCCAGGTGGGTGGGATGGAACAATGAAGTTTGGGAGGTAATAATTCTGGAGACATCCGTGTCGCACTTCGTTTCAGTTGTTATCAGCCTTTTAAGTTACCGGCATTTCGAACGACCGTTTTTGCAATTAAAAGAAAAATTT
>DATHPY010000444.1:0-5616 GCA_035483315.1 Puia sp.
AAAGATCTTGGATATGATATCAGAACTGCAGTCGGTAAAAAAATAAATTCTGACTTTCACGGTGTTCACAGCACCATGTATATAGTGGGAGTAGTTAAGAATTTTAATTTTGAAAGTTTATATAACACAATTAAGCCTTTCGGATTCACTACTTCAATAGGTAATAAGTATAGCTATGTAATTACTAATGTCCGCACAACAAACTATGCAAACCTGGTAAAAGAAATGGAAAATACCTGGAACAAAATTAATCCGGGTATACCTTTTGTTTATTCATTTCTTGATAATGATTTTCAGAAGAATTACGAAAAAGATCAACGTGCGTCAACCATCGTTAGTTATTTTACTTTTATTGCCATACTGATCGCATGCCTTGGTTTATTCGGACTATCTGCTTTTTCTGCAGAACAGCGCACACGTGAAATCGGGATAAGAAAAGTGTTGGGTGCCTCTGTTATCAATGTCGCTACTCTCCTTTCAAAAGATTTTATAAAACTTGTGTTGATAGCAATAGTCATTGCATCACCACTTGCATGGTACATAATGGATAAATGGTTACAGGATTTCGCATACAGAATTCAAATCAGTTGGTGGATGTTTGCATTGGCAGGCTTGCTTGCAATTTTTATTGCGTTATTAACCGTCAGCCTCCAGGCAATAAAAGCAGCAATTTCAAATCCGGTTAAGAGTTTAAGAACAGAATGAATATTTTTTTCGTAAATAACGAACCTAACATAGATGCATATACGCATTTTGCAGAATCCTTGTCACTAATTCTTTTGAAAGGCCGCCAATTGCGGCGATTCATTTTCTATATCAGAAAATAAGTTTTGTTTCTTTTAGTTTCCAATTTTATTATTTATTGGGCTGCTAAAGGTTTTATGTTTCTCATCGTTTCGCACACTTGCACATTCTTCAAATTTGTTAGTCCGAAATGGGAAGTGAAGCTCCGGGTAACAAGTTGATGTTTTTTGTGTCATATCTTGTCATAACAGTCCATTCGATGGAAAGATTTGTAGATGATGAAAGAATTAAACGAAACAATTACATTATCAGGAGTGCAACCGGAGCAATCAATTTTGAGTATCTTCAAATCATCATCCTTACTTTTCAATTAGACCAAAATTATTTTAGCGGAATATCATTAAAGTTCGTGGCGGAGAAATAAAATTGAAGACAAAAGAAAATGAAGGAAATAAATTTATTATTGAATTACAGTGAAATTTTGTTTTGATCACGATAATTCAATAACCACAACTAAATGAATATTGTATATTTATACATCCCATCTAACCTGTGATAAAATATCTAAAAATACTTTTTCTATTATCAGGAACATTGCATTTTGCTGTTGCCCAACAAAACTATATTTTAGATAGTCTTCGCAAAAAATTGAACAATGCCACCAGGGAAGATACTTCACGCGTACAGGCATTAAATTCACTGGCACAATATTATGGCTTTGTTCAGTTTGATAGTGCATATTTCTATGCTACAAAAGGGGCTCAGCTTTCGGAGAAATTAAATTATGAATATGGCAAACTGCTAAGTTACCAAAGCAGGTTTTTCGCTTTTAATGTTACCGGCAATTTTCCCATGGCCATGGAACAGGCATTAAATTATGAGAATAGCTTCGAGCAATTAAGAAAAAAAGGAAGATTACCGGGAGGAGGAGCTCATTATTTTGTGGGGTTTCTTTACCTGGAAATGGGCGATTACCCGGCTGCTATCGCCAAGCTTCAGCAGTGCATCAATGAGCATAAAGAAACAAAAGCTTCAATGCCTGATATCTTTTTTTGTTATTCCCAATTGGGTATTTTATATAATTCTAAACACCAGTTGGACTCTGCATTATTGTATGCTCAGCAAGGCTATGAATTGGGCGCCAAATCATCGAAATACTTCAAAAAATTTTACTCGCTTGCTATTGGCGCTTTGGGAACTGTCCATGTATCATTAGGTCATTATAAATTAGCCGAAGACTTGTTTCGCTATGGAATTCAGCAAAGTGGTCAGTTTAACAACATCTATTTTCAAGCAAGAAATTATTACTCCCTGGCCAAACTATTTGATAAAGAAAATTTAAAAGATTCAGCTATCTATTACGCATCAGTCTCGTTACGATTATGCATTGCGCATAATTTTTCTGAGTTCACGCTTGCAGCCAGCAAACTTCTTACAAGCTTATACGACTCAGAAGGAAAAACCGACAGCACACTTAAATACATGAGGATTGAACTGGCCGCCAAAGACAGCGTATTTAGCCAATCAAAAGTCCAGCAATTTCAAAAGCTTGCTTTTGACGAGGTTCAAAGACAACAGAAAATAAGCGTTGATCAGGAAAGATATCAAAACAAAGTAAGATTATATATTCTTTTAGCTGCACTCATTGTTTTTTCCCTGCTTGCATTTATTCTTTACCGCAACAACAGGCAAAAACAAAAAGCAAAAATAAAGATTGAAAAAGCATACAGTGAATTAAAATCAACCCAATCCCAACTCATTCAATCCGAAAAAATGGCAAGCCTCGGAGAACTCACAGCCGGTATTGCTCATGAAATTCAAAATCCATTGAACTTTGTAAATAATTTTTCTGAGGTGAATACAGAGTTAATTGATGAATTAGAGCAGGAAGTTGCCAAAGGAAACTTGGATGAAGTAAAGACCCTTGCAAAAGATATTAAAGAAAATGAAGGAAAAATAAACCATCACGGCAAACGCGCAGATGCAATTGTAAAAGGAATGCTGCAACACTCACGGTCAAGCACAGGTGCAAAAGAATTGACAGATATTAATGCGCTTGCAGATGAATATTTAAGATTGAGTTATCACGGACTGAGAGCAAAAGACAATTCTTTTAATGCAACGATGAAAACTGATTTCGATGTAAGCATTGGAAAAATAAACATCATCCCGCAGGATATTGGAAGAGTGTTTTTGAATTTGTATAACAATGCATTTTACACAATAGGTGAAAGGCGGAAGGCAGAGGGCTTAGGGTATGAACCAACTGTCACCGCAATAACCAGATTGATTCAGCCCCCTTCAGGGGGTCGGGCAGTTGAAATAAAAGTAATTGACAATGGGGGCGGCATTCCTCAAAAAGTTGTTGATAAAATCTTTCAACCTTTCTTCACCACAAAACCAACAGGACAAGGAACTGGATTAGGTTTGAGTTTAAGTTATGATATTATCAAAGCGCATGGCGGAGAAATAAAAGTAATCACAAAAGAAAATGAAGGAACAGAGTTTGTTATTCATTTACCAATAAATAATTTGTCATGAAGAAGGCGATTATTATATGCTTTCTATTTATGCTGCAATCAGGCGCAGAGAGTCAAACTTCAGTAATTGATAGTTTCAAACAAGTGTTATCTGTTGCAAAGGAAGATACCAATAAAGTAAAACTGATCAACAGGCTTGCAGAATTATACCAATTCACCAATGCAGACACAGCAATAGTTTTCGCGGAGCACGCATATTCACTCGCCGATTCACTTCATTACCGCCCGGGTATGGCATACGCCAATCTCTTTCTGAGCGGCGCTTACACTACTATGGGAAATTACCGGCTGGCTCTTTATTATACTTTTAAATGCAGAGACCTGGCAAAGGAATTAAATATGCTTCATCTTTATATTCGCACTCTTTCACACCTTCATTCGTGTTATTCTTCACTGGGGGAATTCGATAAAGCGCTGCATTATGCACGTGAGGCAATACCATTAGTGCAGGAATATTTTCCTCATCGTACCAGTTTTCCATATGTAGAGGTTGCAAAATGTTTTGAAGACGTTCACAACTACGATTCTGCCCTTTATTACGCTAAAAAATCGCTGAGTGATTATTCTTCTGCAACATTCCAAAATACTCCCGGGGAATATTTTGTAGGGTTGGATCCACATGCTTTTATTCTTTCTACTTTAGCATCAATTTATTCGGATAAAGGAAATTATGATTCTGCATTATTCTATTTCCGGAACGGAGTTGCTATCGCAGTTAGAGTAAACATTGGTATCGATCTGATAGATATTTACAACGGCATGTCTGCTTTGTTTATCAAAACAAATAATCTTGATTCTGCTACATGGTATTGTAAAAAAGTACTTGCGGATAAACTGGTAAGAAGTTATCCGTTTGGGTTACTTGCTGCAACAGAAATGCTTTCACAAATCTATCAGAAGGAATCAAAAGCAGATAGCACATTAAAATATCTCGAAGCCGCAACAACTTTAAAAGATAGTCTTTTTAACAGCGAAAAAACAATCGCTGCAGAGAACATGGCATTTGACGACCAGGAAAAAGAAAAAGAACTTGAAGCAACACAATTGAAATATCAGAACAAGCTAAAGATCTTTATCCTCTCGGGCGTACTCATTGCCGTGATCGTTTTTGCTTTTATCCTCTATCGTCATAACCGGCAACGGCAACGTGCCTATGCACAGCTTATGGATCTTCAAGCAGAAACAACCAGGCAAAAAGCAAAAACTGAAGAGGCGCTTTCCGATCTTAAATCAACCCAATCCCAACTTATCCAATCAGAAAAAATGGCAAGCCTCGGAGAACTTACTGCAGGCATTGCACATGAGATACAAAACCCATTGAACTTTGTCAACAATTTTAGTGAAGTCAATAAAGAATTGCTCAGCGAAATGAATGCAGAAATTGATAAAGAAAATTTTGTTGAAGTAAAAGCAATAGCAAAAGATGTTATTGATAACGAAGAAAAAATAAACCATCATGGCAAACGTGCAGATGCGATAGTGAAAGGAATGTTGCAGCACTCACGGTCAAGCACAGGTGTAAAAGAGTTAGCAGATATTAACGTGTTAGCAGACGAATATTTACGTCTATCTTATCATGGATTAAAAGCAAAAGACAAAAATTTTAATGCAACAATGAAAACTGATTTTGATAAAACGATTGGAAAAATAAATATCATTCCGCAAGATGTTGGCAGAGTATTATTGAATTTGTACAACAATGCATTTTATGCTGTTGCTGAGAAAAAGAAACTACAATCGGAAAATTACGAACCAACTATTTCAATAAGCACAGGAAGGATAGACAATAAAATCGTACTAACAGTTATGGATAATGGTAATGGCATTCCGCAAAAGGTGATTGACAAAATATTTCAACCCTTCTTTACCACAAAACCCACAGGAGAGGGAACTGGCTTGGGATTGAGTTTAAGTTACGATAGCATCAAAGCACATGGCGGAGAAATAAAAGTGGAGACGAAAGAAGGTGAAGGAACAGAGTTTATTATTCAATTACCAATTTCCTAATAAATAATTTATGATAACAAACATCCAATCTTACAAATCAAAAAAACCCTATAAATCCAGGTTCAGATAATTGCATGGTGGAGAAATAAAAATAGAGACGAAAGAAGGTGAAGGAACAGAGTTTATTATTCAATTACCGATTTCCTAATAAATAATTTATGATAACAAACATCCAATCCTGCAAATCAAAAAAATCCTATAAATCATGGTTCAGACAATTGCACGGCGGTGAAATAAGAGTGAAGACAACAGAAGGTGAAGGAAGTGAATTTATTATTGAGTTACCTCTTAGAGTTTTATTTTACTGCAGTTTCTGCATCCATTA
>DATHPY010000445.1:0-3977 GCA_035483315.1 Puia sp.
TGAAAGCCGCCGGTTATAAGCCTGCCCTGTGGGTAGAAGAAATGCTGGCAAAAGGAATAACATCTTTTTACAAAGTAGAAAACGGAAAGCGTTTATACTACGACGTTAGTTCACAATCCTACAAAGCAATTCCCGGCGGCGAAGCATTTATTGTGATGAAGAATTTCGAAAATCAAACCGTCTGGAAAAACAGCGCTTGTAATTTATATCGTTTGGGAAATGATGTTTTGGGATTAGAATGGAATACAAAAATGAATACGATCGGTGGAGAAGTTTTGGAAGGAATTCAAAGATCAGTCGGAATTGCCGAAGAAAAATATAAAGGATTAGTGATTGCCAACGAAGGCGCCAATTTTAGCGCCGGCGCAAATGTTGGCTTGATCTTTATGTTTGCTGTTGAACAGGATTACGACGAATTGGATATAGCTGTGCGCACTTTTCAAACCACGATGATGCGCGTAAAATATTCCGCCGTGCCTGTTGTTACTGCGCCACATGCATTGGCGTTAGGTGGTTCATGCGAGTTGATTTTGCATTCCGCTAAAGTTGTTCCCGCTGCAGAATCTTATATTGGTTTGGTTGAATTAGGAGTTGGATTAATTCCCGGTGGTGGCGGAACAAAAGAATTTGCACTTCGTGCAGCCGATGAAATGCACGAAGACGAACCGGAAACCATCACACTAAAAAATCGATTTTTTACAATTGCCACTGCAAAAGTTTCAACCTCTGCATTTGAAGCATTTGAACTCGGCATTTTAAGAAAAGGAAAAGATTTTGTTAGCATTAATCAAGGCAGAAGAATTTCCGAAGCGAAGCAGGTTGTCATCGAATTGTACGATGATGGTTATATAACGCCCGTTCCGCGCAGCGATGTAAAAGTTCTCGGTCGCTCCGCGCTTGGCGCTTTGTATGCCGGCATTAATGGAATGTGGCGCGCCAATTATGCAACTGATCATGATGTGGTTGTCGCAAAAAAATTAGCATATGTAATGTGCGGCGGTGATCTGAGCGAACCAACTTTTGTAACCGAACAATATGTGTTAGACCTGGAACGCGAAGCATTTTTAAGTTTGTGCGGAGAAAAGAAAACGCTGGAAAGAATTCAAAGTGTAATAAAAGGCGGCAAGCCGATCAGAAATTAATTTTTTATTTTGATACCAGCTTCAGTTTTCATAGCATCATCGTTGCGTCGCAATCCGTTCATCGGTATTGCTACTATTAAGCGGTGGTTCAACTTCGAAGTCCATATTTATATTTTGCTGTCGCCATTTCGAACGGAGCAGTTATGATCTTGAAGTGAAGAGTTTTTGCGCGAAGTAAGAAATTTCGTAAAGATTTTAGCAGATTTCTCACTTCGCGGTAAGTTCAGTGAAATGCAACCCTCTGAGGGCTCCGTTCGAAATGACGGCAACTTTTTAATCAAGAAAAACGAACAAAGATTTTTAACAAGTAACATTTTTAAACAAGCTTTCTAATTAATATTTTTATAAAAAATTTCTTGCCAGTCTGACGGTCTCCGTCTGACTAATAGCATATTCACCAAAACAAATAGACCAAACAGATGAAACATTTCTTCACAATTTGCGGCGTTGTTATCTTTTTAATACAAGGATGCCAATCACCAAATTCACAAAAAACAACAGTAACTACAGATTCTACTTATACTGTAACCGGTAAAATTACCGGGCTTGATACCGGGTTGGTTTATTTATTTAATCGCCAGTCCGATTCTGAAAAAATGGATTCTGCTATCTTAAAAAATGGAAATTTTACATTCACAGGTAAAGCAGATTCGCCGCAATTTTGCTTGCTGGGAATTCCAAACAACGGGCATAAGGAATATCGTTTGGGATTTTTTGTACAAAATGGTCATATAAATATTTCCGGAAAAAAAGATTCTGTTGGTGATGCTCTCGTCACAGGTTCCGCGACTGAGGATGAATACAAAAGTTTTTTAGCAAGCCGCAAACCTTTCAATGATGAAGAAGCTAATCTCGATAAATTATACGACAGCGTTGAGAAAAAAGGCAATAAAATAATACTTGATAGTTTGCAAAAAATATACAAACAGCTTAGCGCTAAAGAAAAAGATTTTGTAAAAGAATATGCAAAGAATCATCCAACCTCTTATATATCTGCATTTGAAATTTACCAGCAATTTTCTTACAACCCTGATGCAGCGGAGTTAGATAGTGTCTACAATAATTTTGCGATCAGCATTCAGAATTCTTATTTCGGAAAAAAGATAAAGGACGTTTTGGATATCGCTAAAAAAACTGCTGTCGGTAATGCCGCTCCAGGGTTTGCGCAAAATAATGCTGCAGGAAAATCAATTTCACTTGCATCATTCAAAGGGAAATATGTGCTGGTAGATTTTTGGGCAAGTTGGTGCGGACCCTGTCGCGCGGAAAACCCGAATGTTGTAAAATCTTATTCAAAATATCATGCAAAAGGATTTGATATTTTAGGCGTTTCTCTCGACGAGAAAAAAGACAAATGGGAAGAAGCAATTAAAAAAGATGATCTTAAATGGTCGCAGGTTTCTGATCTACAGGGATGGAAAAACAGTGTAGCTGTACTTTATGGCATCCAGGGAATACCGATGAATTTTTTAATTGATAAAGACGGAAAAATAATTGCCAAAGGTTTACGCGGTGATGATTTGGATAAGAAACTTGATGAAGTGTTGAAATAAATTTCTGAATCCGGACCTTATTCTTATCTTACTTTTTCACCTCAGTTTTTCTTCAGAAAAATCAGGTAATTAAGGATAAAATCCCAGTTCAGACAATCAATAACAAGATCACGGATCATGGGCGAAGCAGAACTCCTCAAACAATCTCATCAGCTCATTATTCATTCCATTTTTTATTTTTATGGAGACGCCGCTTCGCAGGAATTGTCTTTGCAAATTGCAAAAGATATAAGCGATCATTGGAACGAGCCAAATACAAAAGTGAAAATAGACAGCGATTGGTTTGATGTAAAATTTGATATTGAAGGAGATTACGAACCACAACTACAACCCGAAACAGTTTGGTATAACACCCACCCGCGAAATAATTATTTCCGCATTGAGGAATTTTCGGTGAATCATGTTTCTTCTGCTGATGGAATAAATTCCAACACCGGTTATTTTAAATTGGATAATCTTTTTAACAATTCCACAACAGCAGCTCACGAGTATGGACATACGCTGGGATTAAACCATCCTGAAATACTTGATATCCGCGGCAAGGGTCAACCGGGGATTATGTATCCGCGCGGCACCATTTGCGATCCACAATTTCAATATGATATTAATGCGTTGCCTTCGCAGGCGGGCGGAACGATCAATCCTTTTACAAGAAAAGTTTTGCAAACCGATATTGATGATCTGAAACTTTCCCGTTTGCGGTTTAACAAAAACGGATTCGCAATGATCGGCGATTTCTCCAGCTTTTATCATCAAAAACATATGCCCGACGATAAATAATTCCAGAGATTTTGAAAATTAAGTTTTTATTTATACTTTGCATTTCAAAGCACTTTATATTTGATAGTAAATTATATCTTTGGAAAAATTAACTTTATAAACCAAGTTGTTATTTTAGTTTTATCTTGTCATCAAAATTTTTTTCTGTGGAAAATATTTTATCGCTTAACACCATCACCAAAAATTATGGCAGAATAAGAGCGCTGAACAAAGTATCGTTCGACGTTCCTGCAGGTTCGGTTTTCGGAATACTTGGACCGAACGGCAGCGGCAAAACAACTTTACTCAGCATTATACTCGATGTACTAATTGCAGATGAAGGAAATTTTCTTTGGTTCGGAAAACCCGGCTCGCCGGAACAAAGAAAAAAAATTGGCTCGTTGCTTGAAACGCCAAATTTTTATCATTATCTCTCAGCCGCAAATAATTTAAAAGTTACAAATAGTATTAGCGGTCGTGGTGATGCGCAAGGAATAGATGATGTTCTGAAAAAAGTAAAATT
>DATHPY010000446.1:0-2298 GCA_035483315.1 Puia sp.
GTTGAATTTATGAATCCCGATAAAGCTGTGCAAACAGTCGCAATACAGGTATTGCACATTGTAACAGCTGGGTATATTTTTTACGGAGTGGGAATGGTGTTGATGAATGCTTTTAATGGCGCGGGTGATACAAGAACACCAACGATAATCAGTCTTTTTTGTTTCTGGGCTTTTCAAATACCGATTGCCTATTTAATGGCGATCACGCTTGGCATTGGACCGAAAGGAGTTTTTTGGGCGATCATTATTACAGAAACAACTGTGACGATCGTTTCATTTATTATTTTCAAAAAAGGAAAATGGAAGAAGACGAAAGTATGAAGTATGAATTTGCAAGAGATGCAATTTATAAAAAAATCATGCAAGTCAGATTAAAAGAAATCGTAAATCTGACTTCGCAAATCGTAAATTCATTATTGTCCGGCATAAATTAATAATCCCAAACCTGCAATGAAGAACACAAACATTGCGGTGATCAAACCATTGGTTCCTTTTGGGGCATTAGTAAATTCTTTCCATATGAATACGCCCCAAAGTGCGGCCACTAGCGTTGCGCCTTGTCCAAGTCCGTAAGATATCGCCGGTCCTGCTTTTCCCGCCGCAATGAGGTTGAAAGAATTGCCGATGCCCCAAATTAGGCCGCCCAAAATGCCCACTAAATGTATTTTAAATTTACCTGCAAAATAATCAGCATAACGGAGAGGTGTACCCGAAAATGGTCTTTTAATAAGAATGGCATTGAATAAAAAATTACTGATAAAAATTCCGACAGAAAAAATAAATACGGCTGTGTACGGCGTCATTTTGCCAACAGCCGGTTGATGAAAATTTTCCATGTCCATACTAACTGCTATAAAACGATAAAAGAAAGCCATCATTATACCGCCGCCGATCGCCAGCAAAATCCCTTTTTTAGAAACTGTTTTTTGAGCTTTATTTTTTTTATTATAAGCGATCGCGTTTAGCACAATAGCAATTGCAACAAGAATGACGCCGGTAAATATTAACGACGGATTTCCTTTTGCAGCGGTAATGAAATTTATTAACACGCCAAGTATCAAAGCAATTCCGATGCCGACAGGAAATGCAACAGCCATTCCTGCAATGGAAATTGCGGCAACAATTAAAATATTCGCGGCGTTAAAAATTATTCCACCTAAAAATGCGCTGGTGATATTTGAACTGTCAGCTTGTTTCAGATCTTGCAAAAAAGATCTTCCTTCATCGCCAAAACTTCCTAATGTAAATGCGCTGATGATGGAGAATAATAAAATGCCGATGACATAATCCCAATAAAATAATTCGAAACGCCATGTTTTACCGGCGAGTTTTTGCGTATTTGCCCACGAGCCCCAGCATAACATGGTAATGATGCAAAAAATTACGGCGACCACATAATTTTCGATAATGAACATAAAAATTTATTTAACAGCTTCGTCCGAATAGATAATATAATCTGAGCTATGCACTTCATAATTATCATTTGGATTCAGCACTTTTACAGATACCGTGTGTTTGCCTTTTTGCAATAAATATTTCCAGCACAGATCGTGACGGCGCGTTGTAAAATTTGTTGGCCATTTTACATTTTCTGTTTGTTTTCCGTCAATGTAAATTGATGCATCAAAAACATAATCGGCATCAGCATTATTTTTTTTCACTGCTTCACCGCGTAAAACAAAACCGGTTCCTTTAAAATCAAAAGAAATTTCTTTTATATTATTGTTTTCAAATTCTTTTTTCTCAATAGGAAATAAACCAGTGAATCCCTGCTCAAATTTTACCGTATTTGGTTCCTGAACCCGGATCGTTATATTATCGCCATCAATTTTTCCGCCATTTCTTTTTATATTTTCCAGCGCGTGTTTAAAACTGATCTCATAAACTTTATTCAGTGAAATATCTGTGTATTTGAAATTGATGTCTTCCGCTTCTTTCAATCCCATTTTCCAATAAGCCGGAATATTTTTATAACCGAGCAACGCGCCTAAAATTCCACCGACAGAAGAAGGATTACAATCCGCATCCTGTCCAACTCTCGTCGCCACTTCAAGCGTTTTGGAAAAATCTCCGTTGCCATATAATAATCCCATCACCACATACGCCGAATTTATTTTTGAATCAATATCGAAGGGACTGAAAACTCCATCCGGACAACCGATATCGCTCGACCATTTTTTTTGCAATTCAAACCATGTCTGATGCCAGTCATTTGGATATTGCATGTGCCATCTGATAACATCAGCGATGCATTGATGAAATGTACTTTTTTCAGGAATTGTCTGCAGCGCTTTGTAA
>DATHPY010000447.1:0-3114 GCA_035483315.1 Puia sp.
TTCTTTTTTGCGAAAATACATTTGTATTAAAAAAAATAATGAGGAAGGAAATGATACAAATTTTCATCAGCGCAGTTCTGCTTGGTTGTAATACGAGAAAATTCAAAGACAGAGTAAATTTATGTTATTTTCTTTATGGAGAAAAAAACCGGGATGCAAAAGAAAATTACACTTCATAATCAGCCTATAAAAAGTGAAAATATCTATCCAATAATTTAAGACTTCTGCTTCGGTTCAATATTTTGCTAAATTGCATTTGCACAATAATTAAATTGAGAATTCCTTTATAAAACCATTACTCTTTATGCGAAATCTATCTAGCATCGGTCGCGTTTTCTATGGGATATCCATAACCGTTATAGGGATTTTGACAATTTGTTATCATGATTTTCCCTACATGATGGTTCCTCCAAATCATTCTGGCATTCCCGGTTTTGTAATACTTACTTATATTTTTGGAGCCATGTTTGTTTTGGCTGGGGCTTGTATTGTTTTGAAAAAAAAGATCAGGTCAATTTCCCTGGCATTAGGAACTGTACTTCTATTGGTATTTTGTTTTTATTTTATTCCGTATGAATTTCTTGTGAGCCCTAATTATATGCATTTTGGCGACTGGGAGAATTCAGCAAAAGAATTGGCGTTAGCCGGCGGTGCATTTGTAATTGCGGATTGCTTTTCGGAAAAAAATGGAAATAAGCTGACCAGGTTTTTAAATAAGCTGGCGCCTTTTGGAGCTATTATTTTTTCAATAACGATACTTAGCTTTAGCATTGATCATTTTCTATTTGCAGATGCTGCAAAAGATTATGTTCCATCATGGATCCCTTATCATCTGTTCTGGATGTATTTTGCCGGCATAGCATTGCTTGGTTCAGGCATTGCAATTATTTTGAAAATTAAGACCAGCTTATTCGCTTTTCTTTTGGGAGCAATGATCTTTACCTGGTTTATTATTCTCCACATGCCCCGGGTAATAGTTTCTCCTGTTGCTGATTTGGGAGATGAAATCTCCAGCGCAATTTTAGCGCTTACATATAGCGGAATTGCTTTTGTTATTTCCGGCGTTGCTAAAAACAAAGAAAAAAATCTGGTTTCACAGTTTGCTACAAAAAATAGTATATAGCGTTTATGTATAACCGAAATATGATCCAATTATCTGATCACCGGCTCTAATGCGGTTATACATGATTGTTAGCGCCAGATTGACTATTGTGCTGATTTCAAAATTTTTATGTGCACGTTTTCAATGGCGTTACAAATGTGATGATTGGTATTGGCTTGGGTTAAGCGTTTCTGGTCAATGCTAATTCTGATTTATCTTTATTGGAGTTTTTTTTCTCATCAACACTTGTGTCATGAAGCATTTTCCGATTTTTTCTTTGTTGATCTTTTTCTTTTTTTACGCGGATGCACAGTCATCGCCAAAGCGCATGGATTTCGAAGAATATGAACCGAAGTCTACTCTTGTAGTGCCACAGCATCTGCTCACACGGGCTAAATTTCCATTTTTTGATGTGCACAATCATCAATGGGATGTTCCCAACCAGGATCTTTCTCAGCTATTTTCAGAAATGGATAAACTTCACATGGCCGTGATGAATAACCTCAGCGGAAAAAGTTACAAAGAATCAAGTGGCCGTAACGGAGAATTTGATGTTCAGGGAAACGATTACCTGGTAAAAAGTCTCAAGCATATTGCACGGACTAATGCAAAACGGCTCACTTTATTCACCAATATTTCATTTGTCGGATTTGGCGAAAAAGACTGGACGGAAAAAGCAGTGAAGGAACTGGAAAAAGATGTGCAGTCGGGCGCACGCGGTTTGAAAATATATAAAGATCTGGGTTTGCGTTTTAAGGATGAGAAAAACCAATTCATCCGAATTGATGATCCGAGGTTAGACGCCATTTGGGAAAAATGCGGGGAGCTGCATATTCCGGTGTTGATTCATTCCGCCGATCCAAAAAGTTTCTGGGATCCTGTGGATAAAAATAACGAACGCTGGCTGGAGGTGACTACACATCCGGATCGCAGTTATTATCAAAAAGGACTTCCTTCCTGGGAAACGCTTATCGCTGAGCAGCATGCTGTTTTTAAAAAACATCCACATACCATTTTCATCGCCGCTCATTTCGGCTGGCTCGCCAACAACCTTGCGGCGCTCGATAGTTTACTCGCGGCACTTCCTAATGTGTATGTAGAATTCGGTGCTGTTATTGCCGAAATCGGAAGACAACCCATTACTGCAAAAAAGTTTTTTGAAAAATACCAGGACCAGATACTTTTTGGTAAGGACAGTTGGGTTCCTTCAGAGTATGCCACGTATTTTCGGGTGCTGGAAACAACGGATGAATATTTTCCTTACCATAAAAAGTATCACGCTTTCTGGCGTATGTATGGTCTTGGATTAAGCGATGGAATTCTCAAAAAGATCTATTATAAAAATGCACTTCGCATCATCCCTGGCCTTGATAAAAGTTTATTTCCTGAATGAGGAAATAGGGCAACATTCGGTTATTCATTACTGTTAGATGCCTCTTTTTTTACTCCGGATAATAAAGAACGTGAGCAGAAATTGATCTGCTCACGTTAGTACACCCGGATTAACTGTTGATTATCCATTCATCAACTGTCCGTGATGATCAAATTTCAAATTCCGGAACACAAAATCCCCTTTTGTAACCATCACACGGTACCCTGATTTTTCGCCGGGTAAATACATTTCACGGGATGATTTTATTTTCCAATGACTGTATTTACTTTTTTTAATGTTGTTTAGTACACTCATTGGCAACATATCTTTGCCCAGAATTTTTTCAGATTCCAACCATTGGCCCTTTCTGTCGAATGTTGCCTCCAGTTTGTATTTGCCCATATTAAAATCAGCTTCATATTTTCCTACCACATATTTCCACTCCACATTAGTGGCGTGGGTGTACTTTGCTTCAAGGGCATCTGTAACTTTCGCAGGTATTTTTGCAAAAGCCGACGCTGAAATAAACGCTGACGGCAGTATTAAAAAAAATAATTTTTTCATAATACATAATTTTTGTTAACGTATCAAATTACCTATTCATGTGCCGAAAAAATCAGGCCACGCGAACGGTAAAATA
>DATHPY010000448.1:0-5041 GCA_035483315.1 Puia sp.
AAATTTTTACGCCGCTGGCTTGAACGCTGACATTTTGTAATTCTAAAAATTTTTCTGCCATGAGCGAAAGTAATAAGTTTCGAGTTTACAGTTTTGAGTTTGGAAAACCGTGAAATGAATATTTTGTGAATCAAGTTTTAAAAAACAAGAACAATTTTTATACACACTGTGCATAACGATGAAATTTTCCTTTTATACGGTTTGTTTATATTTGCGCGTTTACAAGCAACGCTCAATGGCGCGCTTTTAAATTATAGGACCAGAACTGAATAGAATTGTTGCCGTACAAGAACGATTCATTTCTTTTCTTTCACTGGAAGAAAAGAAATGAACAAATCTGCGATTGCAACGATGCTGAAGAAAGAACAAATGCCGGGAGCAAAAAACTAATAATTGATAATTATTAATTAAGAATTAATAGAGAACACACGATGTAAAGAAATCGTAATTCGTACATCTAAAATCGTAAATCCAAATGGCTGAAACCAAACAGAATCTTTTTGAATACACGGAAGAAAGTATTAAGAGCCTCGACTGGCGTGAACATATTCGTGTGCGACCGGGAATGTATATTGGAAAACTTGGCGATGGCAGCAGCGCCGACGATGGAATTTATGTGATGCTGAAAGAAGTAATTGATAACTGCATTGACGAATACACAATGGGTTATGGCAAACAAGTTGACATCACTATTGACAAAAAAACGGTTGTGGTGCGGGATTACGGACGTGGTATACCATTAGGAAAAGTTGTTGATGCGGTGAGCAAAATAAATACCGGCGCGAAGTACGACAGTAAAGCGTTTCAGAAATCTGTTGGGTTGAATGGCGTTGGTACAAAAGCCGTGAATGCGCTGAGCAACTATTTTAAAGTGAGCGCTTTTCGAGAGGGAAAAGAAAAAGTTGCAGAGTTTGAAAAAGGAATTTTAAAAAAAGAATATAAAGAATCGAAAACTGCTGAGCACAACGGAACGCTGATAACTTTTATTCCGGATGAATCTATATTCAAAAATTTTCATTTTAATAATGATTATCTCGATAATCAATTTTGGAATTACTGCTATCTCAATGCAGGTTTAGTTATTAATTATAACGATAAAAAATACGTTTCCAAAAACGGTTTGCTGGATTTATTAAAACGTCGTACGAATGAAGATGAATTGCAGTACCCAATAATTCATTTGAAAGGTGATGACATTGAAATTGCACTCACGCACAATAATGATTATGGTGAAGAAATTTTCAGTTTTGTAAATGGGCAGTTTACAACGCAGGGTGGAACGCATCAGCAGGCATTTCGCGAAGGTTTTGTAAAAGTTATCCGTGATTTTTATAAAAAAGATTATGACACTTCTGACATAAGACAAAGTATTGTTGCAGCAGTTTCTGTAAGAGTTGTTGAACCCGTTTTTGAATCGCAGACAAAAACAAAACTCGGTTCGCAATATGTTGTTGAAGGCGGCGCGAGCATGAAGAATTTTATTTATGATTTTTTAGCGAAAGAGTTAGATGATTACCTGCATAAAAATCCTACGACTGCCGAGGCATTAAAAAAGCGCATCGAGCAAAATGAAAAAGAAAGGAAAGACCTGGCTGGAATAAAAAAATTAGCAAACGATCGTGCGAAAAAAGCAAATCTTCATAATAAAAAATTACGCGATTGCCGTTTTCATTACAACGATGAAGCAACGGGAAAAGAAAGAGATGTCATCCTGGAAAAGCAAAAAGAAAGCACCATTTTTATAACTGAAGGAGATTCTGCAAGCGGTTCAATAACCAAAGCAAGAAACGTTGAAACGCAGGCTGTATTCAGTTTGCGTGGCAAGCCGTTGAATTGTTATAGTCTTACCAAAAAAGTGGTTTATGAAAATGAAGAATTTAATTTATTGCAACACGCGTTGAATATTGAAGATGGATTGGAAGGTTTGCGTTACAATAATATTGTTATTGCAACTGATGCTGATGTTGATGGAATGCATATTCGTTTGTTGCTGATGACTTTCTTTTTACAATTTTTTCCGGACCTCGTAAAAAACAGTCATGTTTTTATTTTGGAAACGCCTTTGTTCCGCGTTCGTAATAAACAGGAAACAATTTATTGTTATGATGAAACTGAAAAACAAGCAGCAATAAAAAAATTAGGCAGCAAGCCGGAGATCACGCGCTTTAAAGGTTTGGGAGAAATTTCCCCTGATGAGTTTGCACGTTTCATTGGAAGTGACATGCGCAAAGAACCGGTGATGGTAATGCCGGAAACGCATATTCAACAAATACTTGAATATTACATGGGAAAAAATACACAGGAAAGACAGGAATTTATTATTGATAATTTGAAAGTGGAAATTGATACCCCTTTATCCCCTGAAGGGGAAAAGAAGGTTTCAGAAACATTGGTTGCATAAAATTTATTATTCACTTTAAATGCCCCTTTATGGGGTTGGGGTATGATTCATATAGTTTTTCAAAGAAATGATGTTGATGTGTTGAATGAAGCAATTAAGTTAGACAATTCTTTACAGGGAGAAGTGATACAAATTGCAGATGATTTCGCTGTAGGACCAATCAAAGATGTTTTTTCTACGGAATGTTGGGAATCGCGCAGACAATGGTGGCGCGATGTTTTGAGTGGCGGTGATCATGATGGAACTATTGATGATGGTTCTGTTCCGGATGATAACAAAACTATTTCTTCATTAATAGAAAAATTACAAAGCAATTCTGAAGAAATAATCTGGATCTGGGCTGCGCAAAACAAACATGATGTCAACGGATATTACTGGTTGATGAGTCAGCTAAAAGATCTCCAGGGAAGAATTTTTATTTTGTATTTGAACAATCTTCCTTTCATTAATGAAAAAGGAAATATTTTTTACCCGGTCAATCTTTTTAATATTCCACCAAAAGAATTTTTGAAAGCAAAAAAACTTTCAAGACCGATCACTCCAAGCGAATTCGAAATTGACGCCGATGAATGGACGCGTTTATGTAATGAAGAAAAAGGTGTTCGCATTTTAGAAGGTGGAAAAAAATTAGTTCAGTACGATTATGACTTTTATGATGCGTCACTCAAAAAATTTATTACTGCAAACTGGCAAACGGCACATAAAATAATTCTGAATTTTTTGCATAAAGCAACAGTTATAACAGGCGACGCGTATTTGCTCTGGAGATTGAAATTAATATTGGCCGCTGGCGAATACGATGTTCAGGGCGAATTAAAAAAGATGAAAGATTTCGAGATCAAGTTAAAAGCAACACAGCCGGAAACTGAGGCGCAGTCTGCATAAGCTTAACTCATGAAAAAAACATTTTTGTTTTTATCTATCGCGGTACTCGTTATAAAAGTTCATGCACAAACTCCTGCACAGGAAATAAATGAGCTGCTGAAACAATACACAAAACAAAGTTCATTTAATGGTGTGGTGTTGGTCGCGCAAAAAGGAGAAATATTATTAGAACAAGGGTACGGTTATAAAAACGCCACTTCGAAATTGCTTAATGATTCAAATACTGTTTTTCAGATCGGTTCTATAACAAAACAATTTACATCAGCTATAATTCTGCAGTTGCAGGAGCAACACAAACTTTCTGTGCAGGATAAGTTATCGAAATATATTTCTGATTATCCAAATGGAGATAGTATCACGATCGAAAATTTGTTGACACATACATCCGGCATTTATAATTACACTAACGATGATGCGTACATGCAAAATAACTCAGCTGATCCTATTAAATTATCAGATCTTATTTCATTATTCAAAAATAAACTCCTGGATTTTTCTCCCGGATCAAAATATAGTTACAGCAACTCTGGCTATATCTTGCTCGGGTACATTATTGAAAAAATAACAGGCAAACCATATTTTACAATTGTAAAAGAAAATATTTTTGCACCATTAGGAATGACACATACAGGATTTGATTTTAAAAATTTAAAAAGTCCCAATAAAGCAACAGGGTATTTAAAACTTACTGCAAAAAATATCAAACCCTCCCTTGTTGTTGATTCGTCAGTTTCTTATTCAGCCGGATCTATTTATACAACAGTTGGTGATCTGTACAAATGGGACCGGGCTTTGTACACAAATAAGATCATACACGATCCTTCTTTAGAAAAAGCATTTACTCCTTTTAAAAATAATTACGGGTATGGATGGGTGATAGATTCATCTTACGGGAAAAAAGTAGTGATGCACGAGGGCGGTATTTTCGGATTTGTTAGTTTCATTGCGCGAATTCCTGCAGATGAGACATGCATTATACTTCTCGAAAATGAACAATCGTCGGGGCTTCCAAAAATCGCTGAGAATATCAATTCAATTTTAAATCAGCAGCCTTACGATTTTCCACGAGTGAAAAATGAAATTGAAGTTGATACTTCCATTTTAAAAGAATATACCGGGCAGTATCAATTAGCTCCGAATTTTATTTTGACTGTTACCCTTGAAGATCGCCAATTAATGGTGCAAGCAACTGGACAAAATAAAAATGAATTATTCGCTGAAAAAGAAAATTTATTTTTTCTGAAATTTGAAGATGTGCAGATAGAATTTATAAAAGCTCCTGATGGTGAAGTTGACAGATTAATTCTATATCAATATTCACAAAAAGTAAATGCTTTAAAAATAAAATAGCCTTAATGAAAAACATCCTCCGTCTTGAAGAATTAGCCATGTTCTTGTTCAGCATTTTTCTTTTTAATCAACTTCATTTTGCATGGTGGTGGTTTATTATATTAATTTTGATTCCTGATATCAGCATGATTGGATATTTAGTGAATAATAAAGTCGGCGCGCTTTGTTACAATTTGGTTCATCACAAAGGAATTGCATTGGCGATATATGTTGTGGGATATTACACTCACAATGAAGTATTGCAATTATCGGGAATAATATTATTCGGGCATTCATCAATGGACAGGATGATGGGATACGGATTAAAATATGAAACTGGATTTACATTTACGCATCTTGGAGCAATCGGAAAAAATAAAATTTGACTATGGCAAAAAAAGATAACGAAGAAAATTTTGTTCACAA
>DATHPY010000449.1:0-5971 GCA_035483315.1 Puia sp.
ACAAGAGAATAGATTTTGTCACTGTTGTCACGCCGAATTTTGCACACTTTGCTCCGGCGATGATGGCGCTCGATAATGGATTTAATGTGGTGATTGAAAAACCAATTGCTTTTACTTTGGATGAAGCAAAACAATTAAAAAAGAAAGTTGAAGAAACAGGATTGATATTATGTCTCACGCACACTTATTCCGGTTACCCGATGGTGAAGCAGGCAAAACAAATGGTGAAGGATGGCGCATTGGGAAAAATAAGAAAAGTTTGGGTTGAATATCCACAGGGATGGTTGAGTAAATTAACCGAGCGTGAAGGGAACGCTCAAGCTGCCTGGAGAACAGATCCAAAAAAATCTGGCAAGAGCGGATGTATGGGAGACATCGGAACTCACGCTGCGCATCTTGCTGAATATATTTCAGGATTAAAAATTACACATTTGTGTGCCGATTTAAAAGTGATGGTTGAAGGCCGCGCATTGGATGATGACGGAAATGTTTTATTACGTTTTGATAATGGCGCAACAGGAGTACTAATGGCATCGCAGGTTGCGGCGGGTGAAGAAAATGCATTGCGCATTCGTGTCTATGGAGAAAAAGGCGCACTCGAATGGGCGCAGCAGGAACCAAATACATTGATCGCAAAATGGCTCGATCAGCCAACACAAATTTTCCGCGCAGGTGTTGGATATAAAGAACCGTTATCGAGTTTTGCTACAAAAAATATGCGCACACCCGGCGGACATCCGGAAGGTTATCTCGAAGCATTCGGAAATATTTACAGAAATTTTGCAATGACACTTTCTGCAAAAATTGAAGGATCAAAACCTTCACCGGAAAATCTTGATTTCCCTGGCGTTGATGATGGCATTCGCGGAATGGCATTTATAGATAATGTGGTGAAGAGTAATGAAAGTTTGGAGAAGTGGACTTTCTTCGAAATGTAAATCTTTTCTCGCAGAGGCTCAGGGAGCGCAGAGAAAAGACAAATAATTTTTTAATTAAACTCTGCGTACTCTGTGCCTCTGCGAGAAAATTTCAATACCCGATGAAGACGAAAAAAGAAAACTATGGAATTAAGCCTTATTACTGGCCTTATCCTTGAGGAAAGCATAAAGATTCATACTGATCTCGGCCCGGGATTATTTGAATCTGTTTATGAAGAAATTTTGTATTATCGTTTGGATAAATGGCAATTACTGGTCAAAAAACAAATTCCGATTGCTGTTTATTATAAGAAATAAAAATGGAAGTTGGATTTAGAGCAGACCTCATCGTTGAAAATAAAGTGATCGTTGAAATTAAATCAATAGATTCTCTGGCTCCTGTTCATTATAAACAATTGCTGACGTATTTGAATTTAACAGGAATGAAAGTTGGATTACTCATTAATTTTAATGAAGAATTATTAAAAAATGGAATTAAAAGAATCGTAAATAATTATTAACTACTCAGTGCGCTCAGCGCCTCTGTGTGAAACTCTTTTTATGCAAACAATTAAAGGGCCCGGAATTTTTTTAGCGCAATTTCTTGGCGATGAACCCCCATTTAATTCTTTAGAAAATATTTGCAAATGGGCAAAGGGTTTAGGATTTGTTGGCGTGCAAATTCCATCATGGGATGCGAGATGTATTGACTTGCAAAAAGTTGCTGAAAGCAAAACTTATGCAGATGAAATAAAAGGCATCGTTAATGAAGTTGGTTTGCAGATCACTGAATTGTCAACGCACCTGCAGGGGCAATTAGTTGCTGTGCATCCTGCGTATGATGCATTATTTGATGGCTTCGCTCCGGCTTCGGTTCATAATAATCCCAAAGCAAGAACGGAATGGGCGGTTCAACAATTAAAATATGCGGCGAAAGCTTCACAAAATTTAGGATTGAATGCGCACGCAACTTTTAGTGGCGCATTATTATGGCCAACGGTTTATCCCTGGCCGCAACGTCCGGCAGGTTTGATTGAAACAGGTTTTAAAGAATTAGCAAATCGCTGGACGCCGATATTAAATGAGTTTGATAAATACGGCGTTGATCTTTGTTACGAAATTCATCCCGGAGAAGATCTGCACGATGGCGTTACTTACGAAATGTTTTTGAAACACACCAACAATCATCCGCGCGCATGCTTGCTTTATGATCCTTCTCATTTTGTTTTGCAGTGCTTAGATTATCTTACTTACATTGATTATTACCACGAGCGGATAAAAATGTTTCATGTAAAAGATGCGGAATTTAATCCGACCGGAAAACAAGGTGTGTATGGCGGTTATCAAAGTTGGATTGATCGCGCGGGAAGATTTCGTTCACTTGGTGATGGACAGGTTGATTTCAAATCTATCTTTAGTAAATTAACAGCTTATAATTTTACAGGATGGGCAGTTCTGGAATGGGAATGTTGTATAAAACATCCGGAAGATGGTGCAAAAGAAGGCGCTCCATTTATTAAAGATCATATCATTCGTGTAACAGAAAAAGCGTTTGATGATTTTGCAGGAACAGGAAGCGATGAAAATTTTAATAGAAAAGTTTTAGGTTTATAGCGAATGGTGAATGTCTGAGCCACGATTTTAGCCTTATTAAACTGATTCTACTGAAACCAATTTATCAGTTGAATAAGAAAAATCAGGATAGAATCCTGGTTCAGACAATGATTTTAAAATTTGAGATTTAGAATTTGTGAAGGGCTGAATAGAATTGTTGCCGTACAAGAGTGCGACGCAACGATGTTGAGAGAAAACAAATGCCGGTCACAAAAAATAAATTGAGAAAAACAAAGTAAATTACTTTTACTTTTGATTTTTACTTTTCACTTAATAAGAAAACAAACATGAAAAAAACGATTATCATTTTTTCTTCAGCATTATTAATGATCGCTTGCGGAAGCTCCGGCGATAAATCGGCAAAAACCGACAGCGCATCAAGCGGTTCAAATACTGCAACTGTTTCCGCCGCCAATGAAAAGGGATTGGAATTAATTGGCGCAAGCGATTGCACAACCTGTCACAAACTTGATAAGAATTCTACATCAGGAATTGCGATTGGCCCGGCTTATAGCGATGTTGCGGCAAAATATGCTCCAGCTGCTGACACGACAATTGATCGCCTGGTGAAAAAAGTTATCAGTGGCGGAAGCGGCGTTTGGGGAACTACACCAATGACAGCTCATGCTATGCTCAAAGAAGATGATGTAAGAACTATGGTTAAGTATATTCTTTCCTTAAAAAAATAATTCTAAAATAATATTATGAAATGAGCCATAAAATTTTCGAGCTGCCTTGTTTATTCAGCGATGAAAATTTTATGGCGAATTCCATCTGACAATTAAAAATAAATAAAAAATAAACAGATGAAATACGCATTGCTTGTTCTAGCCTCTGTAGTTATTACAGCAGGCATTTCGCTTTCTTTCAGAAAAAAAAATATTGCTGAAAATACAAAATTAAATACGCTCAGCGCGTCTGAAAAAAGTGACGGATGGATATCATTGTTTGATGGAAAAACAACTGACGGATGGCACACATATCTTAAAGATAAAGCCGGCAGCGCGTGGAATGTTGAAGATGGCACTTTGCATTTAAATCCGAAAGCAAAAGAAGGCCGCGGTGATATTGTAACGAGCAAAGAATTCAGCAATTTTGATCTGAAAGTAGAATGGAAAATTTCTCCCAAAGGAAACAGCGGAGTTATTTTTTATGTGAAAGAAGATCCGAAAATTGAAGAGTCTTATCAATCCGGCCCTGAAATGCAGGTGTTGGATAATGACGGACATCCTGATGGAAAAATTCCAAAACACCGCGCGGGAGATTTGTATGATTTGATTTCTTGCTCAAAAGAAACAGTAAAACCAGTTGGCGAATGGAACCAGGTTGAAATTATTGCCAACCACGGTGACTTGAAATTATTTTTGAATGGATACAATGTTGTGCACACAACGATGTGGGATGACAACTGGAAGAAAATGATCGCAGGAAGTAAATTTAAAGAATGGCCGGTGTTTGGAACATTCACATCCGGTAGAATTGATCTGCAGGATCATGGAAATGAAGTGTGGTTTAGAAATATCAAGATCAAAAATTTGTAATTAAATTTCTCTCACGGATAACGCAGATGTGCACAGATGTTTTTCTGTGAAAATTCGTGTCATCTGTGAGAGAATAAGATTCCCGCTTCCGCAGGAATGACGTGCTACAGCGTAGGGAGTTCCCGTCATGCCTGCGAAGGCAGGCATCTAAATACCTAACGTTTAAAATCAGGAAAAATAAAACAATGAAAATATCGTCTGTATTTAAGATCGGTGCATCAATTGCACTTATTGCTATTTGCATATTTTTTATCAGCGCAATGCATCACGATGCAAAACCAAAAGTGCTGATATTTTCAAAAACAAATGGCTTTCGTCATGCCAGCATTCCGGTTGGTATTACCGCAATTAAAAAATTAGGAGAAGAAAATAATTTTGATGTTGATGCGACAGAAGATTCTACACAATTCAACAGCGCTAATTTAAAAAAATATAAGGTGCTTGTTTTTTTAAGTCCGACCGGAAAAGTTTTTGGTCCAGATGAAGAAAAAGCATTGCAGGAATATATTCATAATGGCGGCGGATTTGTTGGAATTCACGCGGCAACAGATTGCGAATACAACTGGCAATGGTATGGCGATCTGGTTGGCGGTTATTTCAAAGCTCATCCAAAACAACAGCAGGCTAAATTTATAGTAGTCGATAAAAATAATCCGGCAACAAGTTTTTTACCTGATGTGTGGGAGCGTTTTGATGAGTTGTACAATTTCAAATATCTAAATCCGAAAATACATGTGCTTATAAAAATTGACGAAAAATCATACGACCCGGGACCAGCCGCAATGGGCGATGATCATCCCATGGCATGGTGCCACGAATATGAAGGTGGACGTGCATTCTACACAGAACTCGGTCATACTGATGAATCGTACGCAGACCCCAATTATCTCAAACATATTTTAGGCGGAATTCAGTGGGCGATGGCAAAGAAGTAAAAACATTTTGTCTGTCTGAATCACATATTAAATGGATTAAAGGATTGCACTGATTTGTTATGACTATCCAACCAGTGCAATTATTCTTGCGTTTGGTTTCCAGACAATATTATTTTTTGTATTTTATATTGTAAACCGAATTTCCATGAAACTATTTATCGCCCTTCTAATAACCATCATTTGCATTTCTGCATGCAGCAAGAGCGATGCAGCTATTGATGTGTCATCGCAGAATTATGTTGATTATTCAGGTAATTTTTTGGGTAGCACTGGTTCAGGGGCCGCTTCAGGAAATGATTTTACTTCTCTGGAAATAGCTTTATTTAATAATTTCGATACTGCTGATCTAAGCATTTATACAAAACCCGATTCGGTTTATAACACAATCATATTCCCAAATCCTTCTTCAAGTCAAGTGATTCTTTTTTGTACGTTTAATGCTGATTTCTCTGACAGTATTCTTGTTAAATATGTAATTACCGATAATTCTTTAAGGTCAGTTTACAGATCAAGTGGAGTTATCTCTGGTTCAAATAGATTCGGAAACATAAATCCATCAATTCCTATTGGGAAATATCGTTTGTTCGTGACATTAAGTGCAAAAGGAAATGATAATTTTTATACTTATTGGGTAAATATCACAAGACAGAATTAGTCCTTTGCCTTTGTTGCTATGTCGCGTAGCAATGTGCAACAGCATACCAACAACTATAATAGTTCATGACTATTGTTGGTGCAGCCAACGCACATGCCGGTGCTCTGCAAAGTCTCCAGACTTCGCAGCATTATGAAAAAAGTCTCTGACTTTTTATTTCCATTTCGCCTCATCCTCTTATCCTTCTCCTCTCAGAGAAGGACGATACTTCACTAGTGCATTCGAACAATCACTCTAATCAAACAAATCATATAAATCACAGTTCAGACTAACACCTCTCCAGTGTCTGTAAAATATCATTTAAAATAT
>DATHPY010000450.1:0-8160 GCA_035483315.1 Puia sp.
AAAATCAGCAACATCCTGTATATCGGGCTCCTGGTAATAATGTGCAAGCACGACAGCATTTTTTTCTTTTTTCAGCCGCGCAATCTCTTTAAATAAATCTAAATCAGGATCAATGTCAATATCAAGAAAACCTTTTTTTATTAAATTTTCTTTTTTAAGAATGTTGATATCGTTCATAATAACTATATAGATTTCTTTTTTATAAAATTACCTATTACTATTAAGAAGAAGAATAGGGGATAATTAACAGGTCAAAAATAATTCTTAATACTTAATTCAGTTTATTAACAACGTTAGATGGGTTATTCGATAAAAACAAAAGAGCAGAACTAATGTTTGACCGATGTTTCCATACTTTTATTAACAAACATGTTTTAATGTTGATATTATAAAACGTGAAGAAATATAAAAAATGATTTGTGCATCTGATGATGAACAATATTGACTTTGTTAGTCGTTATGTTTTCAACACTGATAAAAACAAATCTTGTAGCCAATCTTTCAACAGGGAAAAGAAAATAATAGTGCGGTTATTAACCAGATTGCTTAGTTATTAAGCAAGTCTCTTAATTTGTGTTTCACAAAGAAATTTTTTTAAAAAGAATCTTTGTAAAAAATAAAGTTAGTCACAGCCGAAATCCTTTGTTAAAGCAAGTTGCAGCGGATATTCCACAGTTTGTTCATAATTTTTTTTAGCCTATTTTTGCCGTCCGTTTTAAAGCGGAATAAAATTGTTATGTCAATAATTCAGAAAATTCGCGATAAGGCCGCTTGGCTTGTATTTGGTTTGATTGCAGTTAGTCTTGCCGGGTTCATTTTAATGGATGCGGGAAAATCAAGATTTTTTGGTGGTGGCGGTGGTCAACAAACTACGGTTGGTACAGTGAATGGAGAGGATTTGGATTATGTAAAATTTGAAAAACAGGTTCAGGCTACCGAACAACAGCAGCAGGCGCAAATGCAGGGGCAACCGTTAAATGAAATGCAACAACAGAATGTAAAAGAAGGTGTGTGGAATCAATTTGTTGAAGATGCAACGATGAATGATGTGTACTCTAAGCTTGGATTGGATGTAAGTGATAAAGAATTAAACGATATGCTCGTTGGACCGAATGCAATTCCTGATATCAAACGTTCTTTTACAGATCCAAAAACAGGAATATTTGATGCGCAGGCAGCTGCATCAACAATTAATCAATTGCGCACTCTTTATAAAAGTAACAACAAAACTGCAAAAGGATACGACCAGGCAAAATCTTTTTTTGAAGAATCTATGCCGCAAATAGTCAGATTCAGACTAAAAGAAAAATATCTTTCCTTATTAGCTAACAGCGTTTATACACCAAAATGGATGGCAGAAAAAATGCTTTCGGATGCAAGTCAGATGTCGTCTATTTCTTATGTTCTTCAACCATATTCAAAAATTTCAGACAGCACAATAAAGATCAGTGACGATGAAATAAATGATTACGTAAACAAACACAAGGATCAATACAAACAAGAGCAATCAAGAAGCATTGCTTATGTGGCATTTAGTGCAGCCCCTACATCTGCAGATAGCACAGCTCTTCGTCAGCAATTAGCGAATTTAAAAAGTGAATTTGCTTCCACTACAGATGTTCAATCTTTTTTAGCAAGAAACGAAGCAACAGATTATGGCGATTCATATACACAGAAATCAAAAATGCCCGGAATATATAAAGACTCGTTGATCAATTTGCCGAAAGGTGCAGTTTTCGGACCTTATCTTGAAGCAGGAAATTATACACTCGCAAAAAAAATTGACGAAAAAAATATTCCGGATAGTATTAAATGCCGGCACATTTTAATTAAAGTTGCAGACCAAAGCAAAGGACAAATTCGTGACGACAGCACTGCAAAAAAATTAATTGATAGCATTGCCGACGCCATAAAACACGGAGCAGATTTTAATCAACTTGTTCTTAAATACAGCGAAGATGAAGGAAGTAAAAACAATAAAGGAGAATATGAATTCGCTTCATCGGCATCATTGGTAAAACCATTTTATGAAACAGTATTTTATGAGCCGGTTGGTACAAAAAAAGTAGTGAAGGCGGAGAGCGATAATTATATTGGCTATCACTATATAGAAGTATTAAGCCAGAAAAATTTTGAGCCTGCATATAAAATAGCCTATCTCGCAAAAAAAATTGTTGCAAGTTCGGAAACCGAACAAAATGCTGCCGGACTTGCAAATCAATTTGCCGGCCAAAGCCGCACCGCACAAGCATTTGATGATAATGTGAAGAAAGAAAATCTACAAAAACTAATAGCTCCAGATGTTACACCCACTGCGGTTCTTGTTCCCGGACTTGGTCCAAGCCGCGAGTTGGTTAAATGGATGTTCGATGATAAAACTTCTGTCGGAGATATTTCGGCGCCCACTCTTATCAGCAGTAAATATGTAGTAGCGATAGAAACTGAAATTAATAATGAAGGAACAATGAATGTTGCAAAAGCAAGACCAATTGTAGAACCAATTTTAAAAAATCAGAAAAAAGCGGAGCAGATTAAAAGTAGGATAGGAAACCCGGCGTCGCTAGATGCTGTTGCTTCTTCAACTAATTCGCAGATAGCAAAAACCGACAGCGTAAGTTTTGCTTCATTATATATTCCAAATGCAGGCAGAGAGCCGCTGGTTGTGGGAGCTTCATTTGATAAACAACTTGCAGGAAAACCGGTTTCTAATGCAATTACAGGAAACCAGGGAGTTTTTTATATAAAAGTTGAAAACGTTAGCGCAAAATCAACTGCCGGCGATGTTGAGCAAATCCGGTTTAATCAAATGCAGCAACAACGCTCAATGATTAATTATCGTGCAATAGAAGTTTTGAAGAAAAGTGTTTCCATAAAAGATAATCGTTCAAAAATCTTATAAAAAAATTGATTCAATTTTGAAGGGCGGGATTTTTCCCGCCTTTTTATTTTCTATCTTCTAAGAAAATAAACCATCTCTGCATAATTTTGTAATAACATTAAAGATATTAATGGCGGAAGAAATTATAAATAAAGTTGCATCAAGCGGAATAATAACAATTGATTTGGAAGATTATTATCCAAAGGAAGAGATTGCTGTGTTTGATATAAAACCGTATTTATTCAGAGAATTAATATTGAAAGAAAAAGATTTTCGCGAAGCGTTACAAAAAAAAGATTGGATAAAATATGAAAATAAAATTGTAGCAGTAATTTGTTCTGTTGATGCAATTATTCCTGCATGGGCTTATATGCTTATTGCAACTTATCTTCAGCCAATTGCAAAAGATATAATTATCGGCGACGAAAAAGAAGTCATCAAACAAAATATTTTAAAAAGAATAGACACAATAAATATTAACGACTACAACGAGAAAAGGTTAATTATAAAAGGATGTGGAGATGTATTTATTGATTCCGCCGCATATATGGAAATCACAAAAAAACTTTTGCCAGTCGCCAAAAGTATTATGTACGGCGAAGCCTGCAGCAATGTTCCGGTTTATAAAAAGAAATAATTCTGATGCAAGCCATCATACAAAAAGCGAAGGAATCTGATATAGAAGACCTCTCAGGCCTTTTTAATCTATACAGAATTTTTTATAAAAAGAATGCTGATATTGAAACGGCGAAAAAATTTCTTTTGGAAAGAATTCAGAAAAAAGAATCCATAATTTTTATTGCAACGATAGAAAACAAAATAGTTGGATTCACACAGCTCTATCCGTTATTCTCAAGCCTGAGTATGAAACGTTCATGGCTGCTAAACGATTTATTTATTTTAGAAGAATTTCGCGGCAAAGGAATTTCGAAACAATTAATAGATGCCGCGAAGCAATTGGCTAAACAAACAAATGCAGCCGGAATAATGCTTGAAACGGAAAAAGCAAATACTGTCGGAAATAAATTATATCCATCGAGTGGTTTTGTTCTTTATAATAAAAATAATTTTTACTGGTGGGAAAATATTTAAGCCGGCAACAGTGTTCCTCTTAGAATGATATACGCCACAGTAAAATAAATGATCAGCCCGGTTACATCTACAAGCGTTGCCACAAAAGGCGCAGAGGAAGCTGCCGGATCGGCGCCCAACTTTTTTAATACTAACGGTAACATAGAACCGGAGAATGTTCCCCACGTGACTACGCCAATTAATGAAAAAAATATGGTGGTAGCGACGAGAAGCCAATGAGTGCTATAATCAGTCAAATGCAGTTCTTGCCATATTGTGATCCGCAAAAAACCTACAGCTCCTAAAATGGTGCCGAGCACGAGTCCGGAAATAATTTCTTTTCTCATAACGCGCCACCAATCACGAAAGCCAATTTCGCCCAATGCCATTGCACGGATAATGATTGATGATGCCTGCGATCCGGAATTACCGCCACTAGAAATAATCAACGGAATAAACATTGCAAGTACAAGCGCGCTTCCCAACTCATCCTGGAAATGTCCCATAGCCGTTGCCGTTAGCATCTCACCTAAAAATAAAATGATCAGCCAGCCGGCGCGTTTGCGAATAAGACTTGGAAAAGAAATTGTTGTGTATGGTTCATCAAGCGCTTCGGAACCCCCAATCTTTTGAATTTCGCGAGTGTCTTCTTTTTCGGATAATCTTAGTACATCATCGGCAGTTACAATTCCAAGTAGCACACCATTATCGTCAGTTACCGGAAGCGCAAACCGGCTGTTGTTGCGGAAAATGCGGATCGTATCTTTTTGCGCGGAATTTACATTCAACGCAATAAATTGATGATCCATAATCTGATCAACCAAAGTATTTGGTTCAACAACTAAAAAATCTTTTATGTTTATATCGTCAATCAAAACGCCGTTATCGTCAACTACAAATAAAAAATTCAACGTTTCGGTTGCGCGTCCACGTTGTTTTATTATATCGAGAACCTGCTGCACCGTATCTTCTTTTTTAATGGCCACGTAATCCGGCGTCATCAATCTTCCTACAGAACTTTCGGGATAACCGAGCAACTCAAGCGTTTCGGCACGCACTTCAGGATCCAAAATTTTTAATAATTCTTTTACTGCATTGCCGGGTAGCAACGCGAGAAAAGCGGTGCGATCATCGGGACGTAAATTATTTAACAATTCTGCCGCCTTTTGTTCAGGCAGCGATTTGATAATTATTTCTTGTTTCTTTTTTCTTAAAAATTTAAATGCCCGCGCAGCCTGTGTTGGGTCAAGATGCTGAAATAATTTCACAGCCCATTTTGTATTGCGATTTGTAAAATCCACAATATCCTTCGAGCTCAATTTTTTCAGTTTTACAAAATCGGTGAGTTTGTTGTGCTGTAATAAATTTTTGATGTCATTCAAGCTAAGCATAAAGTAAGAATTAGTGTTTTGAAAAAAGCAACACGTAAAAATAAAAACGAAGTAAATTAATTATTAAACGAAAAAAACAGGAAAAAATTTACCAGGCGGATACTATTTGCCAGATTTTTATTTCTTTAAAAGAATTTGTTCCGTTCTCGCTGAATAATTCTATGCCATTACTTTTTTTAGATGGAAAGATCTGTGCCGTCATTACACAAGTTCCGTCTTCTGCAAAAATTTCAATGATGCTATTATCAAAGAAAATATCTAAAGAGATATTTCTATTCTTAAGACTTAATGGCGCTTCATAATGTGATAATGCAGCAAAATTTTTGTTGAATGAAGTATCGCCGGTTCCTTTTCTGTCTATAAATAATTTTTGTCTTTGCTCATCATACCCAATCGCAAAAGGATTTTTTTCTCCCACGGCTAAATGAATCCCTGAAATACTTTTTTGTGTTAGAATCCAGCTAAGTTTAATTTCAATCTGTGTTCCGAAACTTGGTAATAATTTTTTTCTGGTGACAGAAATATTTTTTCCTTCCCACATTTCTTTTCTTAAAGAAGCAAGTGCAGTTAATGGTTTTTGTTTTAAGATCCATTCATCATTATTTTTTTGAAGTGATAATTCCCGTGGCAAAGACATTGCGCTTTTCCAGGGAGAAACAGGAATATCATTGGCATATTCCCAATTATTTGCCCAACCTAATAATATGGGTGAATGATTTGCGGGCAAATGATTGTAAACTACAGCAGCGTAATAATCCGGACCATAATCAGGATGATAAATTTTTTGAGACGGATTTTCATTGACGAATTCTGTTCCGTCAAATTCTCCGACAAAATACTGCATGCTTATTTGTTGTGAATTAAGTAAGACCCATTTTGTTTTTCCTGAACCATTTTCAACGGGAACTTTAGTAATACTCGGACATTCCCAAATTGCAGTCGTATCTCCGGCAGGACCAAAATCACTCAAATGATTCCAGTTTTTAAGATTTTTAGAGGAATAGAATTGAACAATATGTTCGTGTGGCAGCACAACACTCATCACCCATTTTTTCTCTGGTTCATACCAAAACACAAATGGATCACGAAAATCTTTTTTGTGTATGTCAAGCACAGGATTGTTTTCATATTTCGTCCATGTTTTTCCATCATCCAAACTATATGCTAAATACTGCGCCTGCGAATAATCGTCCGGATTTTTTTTATCAGGGATACGATGCCCTGTATAAATTGCAACCATTGGAGTTTGAGAAGAATTCTTTGCAAAACTACTCGTGTTATTTTCATCAATAACGCAACTGCCGGAAAAGATCATCACCACACTGTCTTCAGGAATTGCTAATGGCAGATGTTTCCAATGTACAAGATCTTTACTGGTTGCGTGCGCCCAGCTCATGTGCCCCCAAACATTTGCATAGGGGTTGTGCTGGTAAAAAAGATGATATTCTCCGTTATAATAAACAAGCCCGTTTGGATCGTTGGTCCAATTTTTAGCAGGAGAGAAATGAAATTGCGGACGATATCTTTCTTTATATAAACTATCTTTTTTCTGCGCAAAAACAAAAAAGAATGATGATAGAATTATTAAAAAAGAAATTATTTTCTTCATAAGAAAAAAAATTAAGCGACCAACGCCGCCGCGCCAAAAACACCAGCACTATCGCCAAGACTTGGTTTTAAAATAGGAACATCAACACGATTATTAAAAATATATTTACTTAAATAATTTCTGCCTTCAGTATAAATTCCATCAATGTTGCCAACGCCGCCGCCAACAACAATTACATCAGGATCCAATAGATTAGTTATTACAGAAATCCCTTTCCCGAAAAAATGATAAAGACGTTCAATTGTCTTTGTTGCATTTTCGTCTATGCCTTGCCGGTAGTTTTGAACAATTTCTTTTAATCTCAATTTTTTTTCGGCAATGAGCGCATAATATCTTTCCAGTGAGGGACCGGAAATAATCGTTTCAACGCAGCCAACTTTTCCGCAATAACACGGTCCGCCGGATTCATCCAAAAAATTATGTCCCCATTCTCCGCCAATGCCGTGGCTACCGGTCCAGATCTTTCCATTCATTACAATTCCGCCACCGACACCCGTTCCCATAATAATTCCAAAAACCATTTTTGCATCCGGCGCTTTTTCTTTTACAACTCCCCAATGAGTTTCTGCTAGCGCGAAACAATTTGCATCGTTGGCAAGAACAACCGGTATTTGTAAAATATCTTCCAGATCTTTTTTTAATGGTTGTCCGTTAAGTGAAGTAGAGTTGCAGTTTTTCATGGTTTGAAGAATCGGATCTAAAACCCCCGGCGTACCGAAGCCAACACTTTGCGGAGATAACCCTGACTTCGCCCGCATTTCATCAACCAACTTTTTTATTTGCCGAACGATGTGATGATATCCGTTCAATGCTTCGGTATCAATTCGTGTGCGGATAATTGGCGTCGAATCCTCAATAGATCTAAGAATTACGCCTTCAATTTTTGTTCCGCCCAAATCAATTCCCCATATCGGTTCATTCATGACAAGCAAGTTTATGAATAGTAATTTAAAATTTTTTATGACAAAACTTACTGATAAATTTAATTAATAAACTCCAACGACATGCTTTCATATCCTGTTCGCGTTTCGCTTATTGCCGCACTTGGCGGTTTTTTGTTTGGATTTGATACAGCAGTGATCTCAGGAGCAGAACAAGCCATTCAAAAATTATGGTCGTTAACACCCAACTTGCATGGATTTACAATTGCATCCGGATTGATTGGAACAGTAGCAGGAGCAATGATAGCGGGAATTCCCGCAACAAAATTT
>DATHPY010000451.1:0-3493 GCA_035483315.1 Puia sp.
AAAACAAAAAATTAAAAAAAAATTGTATGACAGCAAACGACTTCAAAAAGAAGAAGCGAAAAATAAAAGAAGTGCCAAGATATCTGGCGATAGATGAACAACTAAAAATATTTGCAGGCATCCTCGTTGCCTATTTAATGAAAAACCAGAATTTTTTGATTAAAGAAATAGGAATAGATAAAAAGAAATCACTCCCGGATCAATGAGTCCTAAAATAATCTTTTCCAGGAGAGAATTATATGACCTCGTCTGGTCGCAATCATTTCAACTCCTCACCAAAAAATATGTTGTCTCTGAGCAACGCCTACGAAAGATCTGTAAGGATATGCAGATACCGATTCCCAACGGCGGGCACTGGGCGAGACTCCCCGTCAATCGAATAGCTCCTTTAAAATTGCCCGTTCGTTATTATGGAAAAGAAAAAATAGAGTTAGAACTCAGAGGGCAAAAAGATGATTCCGAAAAGAACGCGATAAAAGAACGCGAAGAAGAATTTCGCTCTGGCCACATCATTCGCATCTTTGAAAAATTAGTTGAACCGGACGAACTCGTAATCGCATCTGAGAAGATCCTGAATGGAAAAGACGGCGTATCATATCGCCATCAGGGGATGCTGACGAGTAACAGAACAGGTCTTGATATTTGTGTCCTTCCGGAAAATGTTACCAGTGCGCTCTGTTTTATGGATGCTGTTATCGAGACCCTTAAAGAGAGGGGTCATGATGTCAGGCTACATCGGAATGAAACATATGCGGTAGTATTCGATGAGAAAATAAAGATTGCTTTTCGGGATAAGTTGAAAAGGGTCGTGAATAAAACAAGCAGCTGGAATACCACCGAACTGGTATCAACCGGAGAAGTTTGTTTCAAAGTGCGTATCAGATACAATGATAAAGAATGGAGGGATGGAAAAGAATCCCTCGAGCAGCAATTGCCGATGATCATGGCGAGGATCGAATTAGAAGGTCAGCGCCTTGCAGATGAGAGTGCCTATTACAAAAAACAAAGAGAAAAGCAGGAACGCAAAGAAAAAAGAGAGCAGGCCTTACAAGAGAGAATAGAAAAAGAATTGAAACATTTTAATGATATGCTTGACCAGGCAGTGCGATGGAGAAAAGCAAAAGACCTTCGTGCATATATTGACGAAAGAGAAAAAAATGCAATGGCAAAAGATCAAATGACCGATCAGTTTAAACGTTGGTTGACCTGGGCGCGAAAAAAAGCAGATTGGTATGACCCCTTCGTTGATGCAAAAGACAAACTACTAAAGCACGTCGAAAAAGATAAAACCGAATCCGAAGAATCTCAACCTCTTTTTGAAAATGAAAATTTTTTTGAGCCCAATCATTGGAAATCAAAATCATTTTATCATCGATAACCAAATAAATTTTTAGTTTTAGATGAGTAAGGTTTTTAAATAAAATAAATAATTTATGTCTGCTCAGATTGCGCAAATCATCCTAAATTAGATGTAATAGCAAAACCTTATTACGCCAATTCATTCGTTGGCCTCACTTTAGACAAACCCTTTCATGCAACTGACACAAAAGGACCTCAGAGCAATTGAGCTTGTAAAAAAATATAACAGACATGATTTGGTTGAAAGTCTGGCTGACTATCATTTGTTGGTTGACACATTACTTTATTTACATGAAGCAATTGCTGAAGAACGAGTGCAAATAAATTACTGGCAAAAAGACTCCGAAACATTATTCTACAAATTCGCATTTCACGGATTGACACTGCATCAGATTTTTAATGGTCTTAAACTAAGTTCCGTATATTATAAAGTTGAAATGGATAACAAAAGCAGTATTGACATTTCTTCCGCAAGAGCTATTCTTCGAGCCCAGTTTGAGGCATTTTTAATGTACCACCATATTTATGTAAATCCCGTCGATGATGACTTAAAAGAATTGAGACACAATGCCTGGATTTATTCAAGCTTACTGCAAAGACAAAAATTTCCATCTAAAACTGAGTTTGGCAAACAGCAGAAGGCAAAAGACAAGATTAAACTAAATAAAATGAAAGAGACAATCAGTAAACTGAAGTCTTTTCAAAACCTTTCCGCAAGGCAACAACAAAGTTTGCTTGACACAGGAAGCGGAAAACTATTTAGTCATTGGGCGACAATTCTAAAGGAAACAGGGTTTTCTGAAAACACTCCGTTTTATACAATTTACACATTACTGAGTGCATATTCCCACTCTGAGGGACTAAGTATTATTCAATTAAGTTATCAACCGGACAGTCATAAAAACGTGATTAATCAAGTTAGCTTAGACCTTTATCAAGCCAAACTTCTTATATGTTTAATGATTAACTCAATTATGAAGCTACATGGAGTGGTAAAGAAAAAGCATGCGACACTTCCAGACCAACTAAAGTATGACATTGAAATATATAGCATGATGGCAATGAGAGACAAAACATGAAGGCAAACGCACAACATTGGGTTTTATGCAAGTTGGGTAGAAAGCCAATCCGGCCGGCGCCATTTCTTTTTATATCGCATAGCAGCAGCAAAATTAAAATCACAAACTGAAGAAAATCTGAACTGGGAAAAAATACCGGATTGATAACTAACGGAAATGAATATGTAAAATTAAAAAGGTGTTTGAACAGTTTCAATATGGTGAATCTCATCAATATTGATCTGATCAAGAATTTTGTCAGGGATAGAGATATCAAATGCAAACTCCGGCAGACGGAGCCTGACCCTTGGTATTTGAACAAGTGAATCAAACACTTTGATAAAGTCCCGGGCGATCGCCGGCAGTGTGATTTTCATATCTGAAACACTTTGCTGATCAAAACCAAAAGGATGAATATGATCACCGGTGACAAAAACATCTGGAAAAATATCCTGTAACGCAAGCGCGATTGCGCAATTGTCGCCGATAAACTGCTCTTGTTTCAGTCCGCAGTTTTTTGCGCGGGCGAGAATTTCTTTGGTAATGCGGATGGTAAATGGCGTTGACATGGGAAGTTCTTATTTGTCTTTCAATTTAAACAAATTCTTTGGCAGATCAGACTTACTTTTCTTTTTTCTTTCTCTGATCTCGTTGTCTGCCGCCATAAAAAGCTCCTCTGGTTTGATATCCAGTTCCACTATTTTATTCTTTCCATAAATGTATCTCGTTAGGCCAATCGATCTTTCTGCATTGGCGGAGCGGATGCAATGTTTTTTAAATTGCAGGAACGAATCATAGCCCGTTTTTTCTTTTAATTCTTCTATGGTGATCATCTATCATGTCGTTTAAAATGCATTTCTTTCTCAAGTTGAGCCGGAAGGTTGTGTGGCAAGGTGTAATGGAATGATACCGGCAGGAATGAAGGTTAAATTTCGGGTCTGCAAATATATAATAAATAATAAACCCCGGATCAGGTCTGGTACTTTCGGTTATGCATTACCGGTAGACGCTTACCGGAGAAGTCCTTTCGTATTCTTCCACCGTATTCTCGAGGAGTTTTTCTGCATTGCGAATCC
>DATHPY010000452.1:0-2383 GCA_035483315.1 Puia sp.
AAGGAATAATAAAAACGGATGAAGCTTTTTCTTAAATACATGGTCAGTATTCGCTGTAAAATGCTGGTAAAATCTGAGCTTGATAAACTTGGGCTTCATTATAAAACAGTGGAACTGGGCGAAGCGGAAATTGAAGAAGATATTTCAACAGAAAAGTGGAATGAATTGAATATTGCGCTGAAAAGATCGGGTATCGAACTGATGGATGATAAAAAAAGCATCCTGATTGAAAAAATAAAAAATGTAATTGTTGAATTGGTTCATTATTCGGAAGAACACCTGGAAATAAATTTCTCAGATTATTTAAGTCAAAAACTAAATCACGATTACACATATCTTGCTAATCTTTTTTCAGAATCGCAGGGAATTACCATTGAGCATTTTCATATTCTGCACAAAATTGAACGCGTTAAAGAACTCCTGATATACGACGAACTCAACATTACTGAAATTGCGTGGAAGCTGGATTACAGTAGCGTTGCACATTTGTCCAATCAATTTAAAAAGATAACCGGTTTAACTCCTTCCTTCTTTAAAAAAATAAAACAAAAAAGACGCAGCTCGCTCGAAGATATTTGAATGAAACGGCATCAACCAACGCATGTGTGAATGATGTAAATTATTTACAAAGTTGTGTAATGCCGGTTGCTAAAAGGAATCGCATCTTTACTAAATGATTATTAAATTAACACAAAATGAAAAAGCCTGATGAAAACGAGTTGGAAAAATCAAAATCGCACATCATTGTTGAAATCATTGAGTATATGGCAAATTCTGTAGTGATAAAAACAATTTTTAAAAAGTCAACCGGAAATGTGAGTATAATGTCCTTCGACAGCGGTGAAGGATTAACGGAGAAAACATCTCCGTTTGATACTTTTGTACAGATCGTTGAAGGCAAAGCCGAAATCGTTATAGATAAAGTATCCAATATGCTCGACTCGGGTATGGGAATTATCATTCCGGCACATTCTTCAAATTTTATAAAACCAAACGGGCGTTTTAAAATGATTTCAACAGTTATTAAAAGCGGATATGAATAAACTTTGGATTATTAAACTTAGCTTGCGGCATATACAATTCCTCTAAACAAATAATCAAATGCCGTATTCCTTTTACCTGTTTTCATTTATTACTTTATTAGTTCTCAGTTTTATAATCTTCCTCGTCGCTCATTACAAAAAAAACAGTCATACAGAATTATATAAACAAGGTGTGCGTAATGAAAATAACGGACGCTATACAATAGCTTTACAAAATTATGAAGACGCATTAAGTGAAGTAAGAAAACTTAAAATAGATAATAAATTCGGAAAAAAAATTGCTGAAAGAATCAAGATTTTACAAACTACGGTTGACTACGAGAAAAATTTTCAAAGTAGTTTATAACAGATGACGGATTCAATGATATTTCTGTTTTCAGTATTATTTTTTATTGCAAGTTTCTTTAGCCCTTTTCCAATTTAATATTCTATCCCATAAAATTCCAGTAACTATACACTTGCTCCAGGTGAATATTTGTATCCGGCCAATGATCCATATCAAAGCCGGGAGCTTTTTCAAGCATTTCTTTTTCCTGGTTAAAAATGAATACTTTTTTAGGCGCATCAACCCGGAGCAGACCAAAAGGGATGGCGAAATATTTTATGCCGATGCCGAGGAAGCCACCAAACTCTATTACAAAATAATCTATTTTGCCGGTAGTAATATCAATCATGATGTCTTTGATCTCTCCCATGCGCTCATCTTTTTCGTTATGAACTTTATCTCCAATTATAGACGACACAGTTAAATATTTCAGAGGCAAGTTAGAATAAAGATTGCCGTGATTGACTCCGGTAAGATTGTCTTTTTCCAGGTCTTGATCTTTTGATATTGTCATAGCTCAGATTTTTTAATGGTACTATTTTCTTTGTTTGCTTTATCCTGCCCAATTCCCATGGTTAATGCTGTTAAACCCGCCATGCTGCCAAGTTGCATCGTGTCAATAGCTGAGCTCGGCACAATTACAATTGTTGAATTTTGTTTCAATCCTTCATACAACATATTCATCGCTCTTAAATGCAACGCCACCGGGTTGTTTGCATAAGTAAGTGCAGCCTCCCCAAATTTTTCTGCCACTTGCCTTTCAGAATCTCCCAAAATCACTCTCGCCTGTCTTTCTCTTTCTGCCTGCGCCTGCATAGACATTGCATTTTCTAATGCAGCAGGAATTAAAACATCTTTGACTTCGACAGAATTTACATTAATGCCCCAGGGCTCAGTTCGTTCGTCAATAATTTTTTGCAGCACGCTACTGATCTTATCTCTTCCTTCAAGCATATCAGATAACATCGTTTTGCCGATCACATCGCGCAATGCAGTTTGAGAAGCCCAACTTATT
>DATHPY010000453.1:0-19777 GCA_035483315.1 Puia sp.
GATTTTACATCAACTATTTTTCCCAATGGAAAAGTAACAGAAGCGTATTCCGCATATACATGCCTGTTATATGTAAGCGAATTGGACTGTGATGTATCGTAATAATAAAGATTCGTGGAAGCGTCCAGTGAATATGCATCAGTGTTACTTGTAATCTTCCGGATATCCATTTTTGCCCCGGCTTCTATTTTTACTTTTTCTGAAATGGGTTGTGCATAATCTGCCTGGAAACTCGTTTCGCGATCTATACCTGAATTGTTGCTGTATGATCCGCTGAACAATGAATCTCCTGATTCATTTTCTTCGTTTTGGTCAAAATATGTTTTATTCTTTCCGTAACTCGATTCATACAATATATCCAGCTCCTGTCCTTCGACAGCAAATGTTTTTTTATAATTAAGATTCCAGTCGAATGACTGTCCACGAAAATGATTTAGCGAATGAATGATGCTGTTTATATCAGAAATATTATTGAGCGAATCATAATCAGATTGTTGTTGATTTGAAAACCCTTTGCTGTTATTTCCAAAATTATCGTAACCGATACCGCCGGAGAAATTGTTTTCTTTATTAATGTTCCACTCAAAACCAAGCCCGGTTTCTAATCCATTTCTCGTAAAAATGCTTTGTCCGTTTTGAAGAAGATCAGTGATTGTTTTTCCGGTGCTGTCAAACGAGGGGCGGTTTAAACTATTTTGCGTTGTGGAACTTAACTGCGCATTGCCGCTGAAATAAGTGTTTATTCCAAAATTTCCTTTTCGCATATTCAGATTCATTGATCCATTTTCCAATCGCGAACCTGCCGATAAATTAATATTGCCATTAATTCCTTCTACCCTGCTATCTTTTAAAATAATATTTATAATGCCTCCGGTTCCTTCTGCATCGTATTTTGCACCGGGACTTGTTATTACTTCAATACTTTTTATCTGGCTTGCCGGAATGGATTGCAATGCATCGGCTAAATTATTTCCAAATATGCTGGAAGGTTTTCCGTTTATTAAAAAACGAATATTGGCATTCCCCTGCAACTCTACGTTTCCATCAACATCAACAGATATCATTGGTATTTTTTTAAGCACATCCGTTGCTACGCCGCCTTGTGAAGTAATATCTTTTTCTGCGTTATAAACCATTTTATCAATCTTGTTTTCAATTAGACCTTTTTGCGCTGTTACCGTAAAACCATTAAGTGTTTGCGCAGAAGTGAATAAAAAAATATTGCCCATATTTATTACCGGCTTTTTGCTGCTGATAATAATATTTCTTTTTTCTTTTGATTTGTAGCCAACAAAATCAATCACTACACGATAATTGCCATTGGCAAGATTATCTATAAAAAAAAGACCTTTGATATCTGTTGTTGTTCCTCCAACCGGCTTATTATTATCAGCAATAAAAATGGTTACCGTTGCATAATCTATCGGTTGTGATGATAGTGAGTCAATTACTTTACCTTTTAAAATTCCGGGGTTTTCGTTTTTAGAATTTTCCTGAGAAAATAGAGATAGGCTGTCAATAACGAAGAGAATCAGGCAAACGCAATATTTCATATTCACGCAAAAGTAAAAGAACATTCTGAAGGAATTCAGAAGAAATTTTGATTTATGAATTCATCTCTGACACAAAAAAGATCCGGCAATTGAGCCGGATTTTTTTTGACTTATTCGGGAAAACTAAAAAATGAAAAACTAAAAAACTATTATTAATGAGCTATTACTATTTTGTTTGATACTGAAGTGCCATCTGAATTCATCACTCTTAATACATACATCCCTCTTGCATATTGTTCAACATTAAAAGTAACTGTAGTTGCACCGGATACTTTTTGTTCTTTTAAGATCTGTCCTGAAATATTTAATAACTGAATGCTTGTTTCGTTATCTGACTGAACCAAACTAACGTTTACAAAACTCTGTGCAGGATTTGGGAAGAAACTTATTTTAGTTGCTGCAGTTGTCCGAACAACTTTGATATCTGAATAGTTGAAGCTGTTATCAATGTTAACCATTTTCAAACGGTAGTAATTAATTCCACTTAAAGGAGCGTTATCATTGAAAGAATAATTACTTGCAATTGATGAATTTCCTTTTGCAGCAACTGTTCCGATCAATTCCCATTTAGTGCCATCTTCGCTGCGCTCAATTTCAAAATGATCTGAATTCGTTTCCTCTTGAGTTGTCCATGAAACATACACATCATTACCAGATAAATTTGCATTAAAATCAGTTAATAAAACCGGCAACACGCTTATCGTTCCTAAACCGCTCGCGCTTACGCTTGCAGGTCCGTATACTAGAGGGCTTTGACAACTGTTTGCGAAGGAACTACCGCAATTTAAAGTATTAGAAGAAGTGCTGATTGAACTGTTTGTTGTACCTGAAGTATATGAACCCCAGTTAAAATAATAATTATTATCGTTACCTAACATTATTCCTGAATTATCATTGATAGTTAAAGAAGGTCCGTTCATTTTGAAGTATGCTTTGCTGCTTGTTGCACCGGTTCCCACAAAAATCTGAGTGCTGTTTTGAAGAGTTACCGGACCAGCGTTTGCAAGAAAATAAGCGTTATCATTAAAATAAAGTGTGCTTGATGTTATTGCAAGCGTTCCGCCATTATTAAATAAGTAAGATGAGTTATTAAAAGTAAAAGTTGAATTACTGACAATTACCGGAGCGTTGGCAACAATTGCGCCTGTGCCCGAAGCTGTAAGTGTTACTTTAGTAAAAGTATTAAGCGAAGTTAAGAGTGTTATTGTAGCTGAACTCAACGTCATCGTAGTGTTAGTGAAACTACAGCTCTGGCAACTAAAGCTTGAGGTTACTGTGATATTTCCGCCAGTAAAAGAACATTCATAACAACTGATACCGCTCGCATCAATGGTAAGTGTTTTACCGGTAGAAATAGTAAACGTGCTTGCTTTACCGTTATTGACTGAATAGTTTTTTGTTGACCAGGATGTATTTGAAGTGATGCTGTAAGATTGATCGCCAGCAAAAGAAAACATCGCTGTGAATGTAAGTGCTGTGAGGATAGAGAACTTTTTCATTTTTTAGTTTTTAGGGTACGGAACTGCACTATGATTTTCAATTGCGATGCCAAATTTTAATATTCAGAAAACCAGATATTTAGAAAAAATAGCAGAAAAAAAATGTCCAAATATTGGAAAATGCGCAGGTAAACTGGAAAATAATTAGACAGGTATTATTTTATTTTGGGTTGATTTTTGCTGATTAAATATTCGAAAATAGATTCAATCTGCATTCAAAAAAGCGGGAAAAAACTAAAATTGACCGACAGAATTATTTTTTTTCAGCTATTAAATGTATTTTAGAATCAGGTTTAGGCATGTCATTCAAATCTCCATTTAAACTGATTGGCAAAATTGTAGGAAATCTTTATTTTCTTACTTTTTTGAACGGCTTTATAATAGCCTCGATTTTCTATTTGAAAATGGAAGCCAATTATGAAACCGAATTATTTCAAACCATCCAGCACAGCATTAACAAAACAATTGATAACGACGACACACAGGATTCCATCGTTGTTAAGGCAATGCATACTTGTAGCAATCTTTTAAGCAACAGATATTCTGTTTTTGAAGGTGATGAATCACTCGATGGATTTAAGGTAAATTATTTTCATCCTGCAACCATTGATTTAATGACTGCCAAAGGAGCGTGTGGAAGTTATTCATTGGTGTTGGCAAGAGTGTTACAGGAATATCAATTTCCTGTACGCATCTCACAAATGAAAGCAAATGGTATTTATGCGGCGCATAATATTATAGAAACAGAAGTAAATAACCGGTGGGTTGTGCTCGATCCTACTTATAATCTTTATTTCATTACTCCTGAAAAACAACTGGCGGGTTTTAACGACATTAAGAATAACTGGAGTTATTATAAAACACAAGTGCCTTCAAATTACAATAGCAATTACAGGTATGAAGATGTGAGATATACAAACTGGGGTAAGGTTCCTGTTTTATCTTCAGTGATGAAAGCGACTATAGGATTATTTTTAGGGAGAAATGAGCTGAACACTTTTTGTATGAGGGTTCATTTTCTGAAAATTTATGATATTTATTTTTATTGTTTCCTGGTATTTTATGTGCCGGTATTTATTTTAACGCTGAACAGAATTATCAAAACAAAACTTTTTCCGGCTAAAGATATTCCACTAACATTTCACAATCTTGCGAAATATACAAAGCTTCGTTTTTCCAATGCTCCTTTAAAAAGAAGTATAGATTCCTAAAAGGGTTTCCCACATACTCTGGATATCCCTGCTGTGTTTGCATTTTTTCTTATAACTATATTTGAATCATAAATCTTTACTGATGTTGAAAGTAGGTGTTTTAGGCGCCGGCAATTTGGGTGAAATACATTTGAATACATGGAAAGAAGTTGATCAGATTCAGATCGCCGGGTTCTATGAATCCAGCGATTCGGTTGCTGCGTACGCAAAAGATACTTTCGCCGTAAATCGTTTCTCAAATGTGGATCACCTTATTGATGCCTCCGACCTGATTGATATCACCACTCCGGAAAATGATTGTTTTGAATGGTGCGAAAAAGCTATCCGCAAAGGCAAACACGTATTCATTGAAAAAACACTCGCTAATTCAGTTGAAGAGGCCAAACAATTGGTAAAACTTATTAAAGAATCGAATGTAAAATTCCAGGTCGGTTATGCAGAAAGATTTAATCCTGCTTATACGGTTTTGCAAAGTCTTTCCCCAAAACCTGTTTTTATTGAAGCGAAAAATATAATACCTGTTAACCGGGAAATACAAAACCAAAATTTACTTTTTGAATTGATGGCATCTGACATTGATATTATAATAAGCATTGCAAAAAGCGAAGTGAAAAATATCAGTGCTATAAGTGCATCAGTAATATCCGACACTGATGATATGATAAACGCCAGAATTGAATTTAATAATGGTTGTGTTGCAAATATTACGTGGGGTCGGTTATCTATATCTCCGGTTCATCAAATGCTTTTTTATGAATCCGGAAAATTTATTGAAATTGATCTCATTAGCAAAAAGACGTTGATCATTGATCACGAAAATTTGTACAACATAAAAAAAATGCACGCGGATAGTATTAAAGCTGATGAGAGCAGTATTTACAAAAAAAATAATCCTGTCAAATTACAATTGGAAGAATTCAGAAATGCTGTTTTAAATAACACTCCCACCATAGTGTCGGCTATTGATGGTTTGCGCGCAATGGAAATTGCTTATAAAATTTTGCAAAAAACAAAGTATACTTGTTAATAATTTTACTGAAGATTGCATGCTGACCGTAAAAAAGATCCATATTTTCTGGTACATTCTGATTGATTATCTCGCGGCAATCATCACCTGGATCATTTTATATTTTACCCGTCGCTCACTTCTTAATGAGCCCATTTTTGTTGACCATCAGCTTTATCTTAACAACAGGTTTTGGATGGGCATTTCAATCATTCCTATCGGTTGGCTCATGCTGTTCACTTTAGTTGGTTCATACAGGTCGCTGTATAAAAAATCCAGGATCAAAGAAATTACAGTCACTTTTATATGCAGCCTGGTAGGCTGTACAATTCTTTTCTTTTTAATTTTCCTCAATGATCCGCAAACAGACTATCGCTATTACTACCAAAGCTATTTGACTTTTGTATTCGCACAATTTATTCTTACAGCTTCGGGAAGATTGATATTATTGAACATAGTAAAAGCACAACTCGAAAAAGGAAAAATAAAATTCAACACTTTATTAATAGGCAGCAATAACACCGCTTCAAAAATTTTTCAGGACACGAATGAAGGATTACAATCAATCGGGTATCATTATATCGGGTACATCAGCAATGATCCAAATCACGAGAACGGAATAAATAAATATTTAAAGAAGATAGGCAACATCAATCAAATTGAAAATGCAATTGATTCTACAAATGCTGAATTAGTTGTGATCGCGATGGAAAGAAAAGATAAGGACCAGGTGGAAAAAATAATTGAACAACTCAGTCAAAAAGATGTAGAAATAAAAATTGTTCCCGACATACTTGATATTTTATCCGGCTCTGTAAAAACCAACGATGTATTTGGCGCAGTGCTTTCAGATATTCAAACAACACTCATTCCTGACTGGCAACAAAATATCAAAAGACTGATTGACATCATGGTTTCCGTTTTGGGAACTATCATTTTATCGCCATTAATATTATACACAATAATAAAAGTGAAATTATCTTCTCCGGGTTCAATAATATATTCGCAGGAGCGCATTGGTTACAGGGGGAAAAAATTTTCTATTTACAAATTCAGATCAATGTTTGAAGATGCTGAAAAAGACGGACCTGCATTATCATCTGTTAATGACGTGCGAATTACTAATTGGGGAAAGACGATGCGCAAATGGAGATTTGATGAATTGCCGCAATTCTGGAATATTATTAAAGGAGAAATGAGTTTGGTAGGACCACGACCTGAACGGCAATATTATATTAATAAAATACTGAAACAAACTCCATATTTCAGATACCTGTTAAAAGTAAAGCCTGGTTTAACATCATGGGGAATGATTCAATTTGGATATGCAGAAAATGTTGATGAAATGATTGAGCGCATGAAATATGATCTTATCTACATAGAAAATATTTCCATCGCGCTCGATCTTAAAATTATGATGCATACGCTCCGCATAATTTTTACCGGAAAAGGGCGTTAATTACAAGATAGTTGATGGTTCATTGTCATAGTAGCTACAGACATTTTACGCTTAAAACTAAAAGCAAAAAATCTGTGAATCTGTGGCAAAAACTAATTGTTATTTTTGATAAAATATCACAGTTGAAAAAAATTGTATTATTTATCGCTTACTGCTTACCGTTAGTGTCTTACTCTCAACAAAATTACTGGCAGCAGCAGGTAAATTATACCATAGACGTTTCTCTAAATGATATTGAACACACATTGGATGGGTTTGAAAGAATTCAATACCTGAACAATTCTCCCGACACACTTCATTTTATCTGGTTCCATGTTTGGCCAAATGCTTATAAAAACGACCGCACTGCATTCAGCGAGCAATTATTGCAAAATGGAAAAACAAAGTTTTATTTTTCTGATAAAGAAGATCATGGTTATATTAATCATCTTGATTTCAGAGTTAATGGAGCGGAAGCGACGATGGAAGATCATCCGTTATATATTGATGTGATTAAAATAATATTGCCGCAACCACTTGCTCCCGGAAATCAAATTGAAATCACAACTCCGTTTCATGAAAAACTTCCTTTTAATTTTTCGCGCGGCGGTCATGTCGGACAATCTTATCAAATTACACAGTGGTATCCGAAGCCTGCAGTCTACGACTCCAAAGGATGGCACGATATGTCTTACTTAGACCAGGGCGAATTTTTTAGTGAGTTTGGAAATTTCAATGTGAAAATAACGCTGCCGAAAAATTATATTGTTGCAGCAACTGGGGAATTACAAAATGAAGAAGAAAAAAATTGGTTGATGGATAAGACGCAAGGAACAAGAGACAAGCAACAAGAAATAAGAAACAAGAAACAAGTAACAAGTAACAAGCTTAAAACTCAAAACTCAAAACTCAAAACTCAAAACTTATTTTCTGAATCAGATAAGGAAACTAAAACACTTGTTTACAAACAAAATAACATTCACGATTTTGCATGGTTTGCCGATAAAAATTTCATTGTTGATCACGATACTTTGCAATTACAATCGGGAAGAATTATAGATTGTTATTCTTTCTATTTGCCTGGAGAAAATTCTCCATGGAAAAAAAGCATTTCATTTATTAAAGGCGCAATCCGTTTCCATTCAAATCTTATCGGGGAATACCCATATAATGTTTTGAGCACGGTGGAAGCAAAAATGGGAATTGATGGTGGAATGGAATATCCAACTATCACCAGCATTTCAAGTTCAAACGGAGAAAGAGAACTTGATTTTGTGATCAGTCATGAACTCGGGCATAATTGGTTTTATGGAATTCTTGCATCAAACGAAAGACGTTATCCGTGGATGGATGAAGGCATGAATACTTATTACGACAATCGTTATGCAGCATGGAAATATAAAGATCAGCAAAGTGCAATAGGAATTGATGCAAAAGAAATTCAAAAAAAGATACCAGATAATATTGAAGAGCTTTTAGTTAATAACGTTGAAAAGAAAAAAGCCGATCAGCCAATTTCCACCAGCTCAGAAGATTTTACTTTCATCAATTACAACTTAATTGCCTACGCAAAAACAGGTTTATGGATGAAAAAATTAGAAACTGATCTGGGCAAAAAATTATTCGACAGTTGCATGAAAGAATATTTTATCCAATGGCAATTTAAACATCCTTATCCTGAAGATTTTAAAAATGTAATTGAAAAAACCAGCGGGAAAAAAATGGATGATGAGTTTACACTTCTTGACAAAAAAGGTCCGCTCACTCCTTTTGATGAACACAAAAAAATAAAACCCACGCTTTTTTTTAATGAAAGAAATACAGACAAGTATACTTACATAAATTTTTCTCCGGCCGTTGGCTCGAACATGTATGATAAATTCATGATCGGTGCAATGATCAACAATTTTAATTTACCGCGAAATAATTTTGAATTTATTTTAGTTCCCTTATATGCAACTGGCAGTAAACAATTTAACGGAATCGGCAGACTTTGGTATACCTGGCGTCCTGACAACTATTTTCAAAAATTAGAATTAGCCACAGACATTTCAAAATTTTCATCATTATCCGGGATTGACAGCAATGGAAATAAAATTTTCGGCGGGTTTTATAAGATTGCTCCATCAATCCGTTTTACACTAAAAAATAAAAATGCAAGAAGCACCATTGAAAAATGGGCTGAATTTAAAACATATATTATCGGGGAAAAAGCATTCAATTATATATTGAGATCTACTGATTCAAACTATTATCCCACTACTCAAAATTATGCAACGAGATATTTAAATCAACTCACTTTTAATATTGAAGATTATCGCGTTTTATATCCTTACAACGTTCAGTTACAATTACAACAGGGAAGCGAGTTTTATAAATTAAATTTCACGACAAACTATTTCTTTAATTATTCCAAAGGCGGTGGTTTTAATGTAAGATTTTTTGCCGCCAAGTTTGGTTATATCGGCGGAAAAACTTCGTCAAAAGAATTTGAAACAGAAATCTATCAGCCAAAACTCACCGCAACACGCGGCGATGAAGATTATACTTACAGCAATTATTTTATCGGGAGAAATGAATCAACCGGTTTTGCAAGCCAGCAAATAATGATGAAGGATGGTGGATTAAAATTACGCACTGATCTTTTCAGCAACCTGCAAGGCAGATCAGATAACTGGATAACGTCAATGAACTTTAATACATCTTCGCCAACATCAATCATTCCAAAACAAATTCCGTTAAAAATATTTTTTGATATCGGTACTTATGCAGACGCATGGGGTAATGCGCCGCCTACCAGTAAATTTTTGTATGTCGGCGGATTGCAATTATCATTATTAAAAAATCTTGTAAATATTTACGCGCCGCTTTTGTACAGCAGCGATTTCAGGAATAATTTAAAAGCCGTTCCGGAAGAAAATACGTTTTGGAAAAAGATATCTTTCAGCATAGACATTCAAAATTTTAATTTTAAAAGAATCTTGGGAAACATTCCTCTCTAAAATGAGCAGCGATAATCATATCCGCTATTTACCTCAAAACAAAATTGACAGATCAAAATGGGATCATTGTATTGATAATGCTGTCAACAGTCTAATTTACGCATACTCACACTACCTCGACAATATGGCGAAAAATTGGGATGCACTCGTATTAAATGATTATGAAGCTGTAATGCCATTGACATGGAATAAGAAATACGGATTTCATTATTTATATCAACCAGCATTTGCAGCATCGCTCGGTATTTTTGGAAATAATTTAACTGAAACTTTGGTTGGAGATTTTATAGAAGCAATACCAAAAAAGTTTAAGTTAATTGAGATAGCATTGAACTGTGGAAATATTTTCAGCATACCAACTGGCTTTGACCTCCTCAGAAATAATTATACGCTTTCACTGAATAAAGATTATGGTTCTCTTTATTCATCTTATAATGAAAATATCAGGAGAAATATAAAAAAAGCACAACAATATGGTTGCACGATAAAAAAGAATATTCCTGTTGCTGATGTTATTGAATTATCAAAACCTTCTCTTCAAAAACAAACGAACGTAACTGATGAAGATTACAAAAATTTTGAAAAATTATTTACTTTTCTTCAACAGCAAAATAAAGCAATTACTTATGGCGTGTATTCAAACACAAATGAGTTGATCGCTTCCTGCGCTTATTTTTTTTCGCACAACCGCGCATATTATATTTTGGTTGGAAATCATCCTAACGGAAAAACTTTAGGCGCATCGCATTATTTAATTGATCGCTTTATTTACCACCACGCCGGGCAAAATTTAATTCTCGATTTTGAAGGCTCCGACATTCGCAACCTTGCGTTTTTTTACAGCAGCTTTGGAGCGCAGCTCGAAGTTTATCCATTCTTAAAAATTAATCGTCTCCCTTTTTGGGCAAAATGGGCGAAGTAAGTATGAGTTATGAATTATAAGTTATAAGATAATTTAAACCGTGAATTACATGTCATCATTTATGCCTCATAATTCATAACTCATCAAAGTTTTCTCCGCTATCATCAAATCCACCGGCTGAGTGATTTTAATATTATTCGTTTCTCCTTCGATCAAATTTATTTTTACTCCAATGCTTTCAACGACAGTTGCCTCATCGGTAAAACTTTCTTCATAATCTTTTCTAAATGCCTTATTAATAATTTCACTTGTAAAAGTTTGCGGAGTTTGAATAATGTGAATTTTATTTCTGTCAAGAATGTTATTTCCATCATTGGTTTCAATTCTTAATGAATCAACAGGTTTTATTGAAGGAATTGCATTCCCGTTTTTCAATGTTTCTTCATAACAGGCATGGATAAGTTTTTCAGAAACCAAACACCGAACTCCGTCGTGTACAAAAACAATTGATGGATGTTCAACGAACTGCAACCCATTTTTTACAGAGTGAAATCTTGTTTCGCCACCTGTAGTAATTATTATTCTGTTTCCCGCATTCAATGAATTCACAATTGCTTTTCCTGCTTCAACATATTGTTCATGCAAAACTAAAATGATCTGCAAATCATCATACGCGTGTAAAAAAGTGTTCAGTGTGTACCACAAAACAGCTTTACCATTCACCAATAAAAATTGTTTGGGAACATTATTGTTCATGCGCACTCCGCTTCCCGCAGCAACTATAAGAGCAAATTTTTTCAAAGTAGAAATTTTTAAAGCCTCAGCTGCCAGGCGTCAGACGGCTGTAAGTGAATAATTAAATTCGCAATTTCTCTTAAGCCGTCAGACGCCTATCCATGATTATTTATACAAAGCCACTTCACTGCTTCCATCGCTGCTTTTCATCGCGCGATACATTCCCGCGCTGTTAAAGATCATCGCGGCATTTCCCTGCGAGTCAACACCGATCATTCCGCCTTCACCTTCTATCTTCATTAGTTTTTCGTTCACCACAATACTCATCGCTTCTTCCAAGGTATAATTTTTATATTCCATCAAACAACTCACGTCATAAGCGGCAACTGCTCGGATAAACATCTCACCGTGACCAGTACACGAAATTCCGCAGGTTTTATTATTGGCATAAGTTCCGCATCCGATGATCGGGCTATCTCCAATACGTCCGTATTTTTTATTTGTCATTCCACCTGTACTTGTTGCAGCGGCGATATTTCCTTTTTTATCACAGGCTACTGCACCAACCGTTCCGAATTTTTTATCTTTCATTAATTCTTCCAAGCGCTGATGTGTGTGATCCAAAGAGTAATTATCAGAATCACGAATCGCCTTCCATTGATCGTACCTGAACTGCGAAAAGAAATATTCATCAGGCTCCAATTTTATTCCTTGTTTGATGGCAAAATCATTTGCGCCTTTACCACTCAAAAAAACATGATTGCTGTTTTGCATCACTTCCGCCGCAAGTTCAATCGGGTTGCGCACATTGCGCACGCCTGCAACGGAACCAGCATTCAACGTAGCGCCATCCATAATTGCCGCATCCATTTCCTGCACACCTTTTTTAGTGAACACAGCGCCACGACCTGCATTAAATAAAATATTATCTTCTAAAATAACGATGGCCGCTTTGATTGCATTTATTGCAGAGCCTTTTTCTTCGAGCACAGCATAACCCGCGTCCAGCGCGACCTGCAAGCCTTCGCTGTATGCGCGTTCAAGATCCGGCGTCATATCTTCTTTCAAAATTGTTCCGGCGCCACCATGTAATACCAATGTAAACTTTGACATAAAATTAAAAGTAGGTCAAAAGTAAAAAACTATAACTGAATCATTTTTAAATTTTGATTTTTATTTTTTGCTCTAGGCGATAGTAATTCTATTGAGCATCGTTGTAATCGCAGATTTGTTTATTTCTTTTCTTCCAGTGAAAGAAAAGAAATGAATCACTCGTGTACAGTTGAATCCCAATTGGGCTTTCCGCTTACAAATTTGAAAAGTATAATTTTTTAAAAAAGAATTGGTGGATCGGATCGCTGCTTAAACGTGGAAATAAGAAATGAAAAATATAAAATTAGAAACTATATGCTGACAAATGCATTTCAGTTTCTTATTCCTAATTTCTTATTTCTCATTTCTAATTTACACTACCATTGTACGCGGCATAATCTCTAATTTCTTCACCGTTTGTTTTAAACATTCAAGGTCATCCATCGTATTGTAAGCCTGGAAGGAAATACGTAAATAAATCTGATCGCCAAGTTGCATAATAGGGATCTCGATCTTATGATCGTTGATCAGCGTTTCTTTTAATTGCAAGGGATCTTTTGTAGAAATAGGAATGCTGCACATTTGTCCTAAGAATTCATCAGATACTTTGCATATTGGTTTTGTTCCAAGCAACTCGCAAAAAATTGGATATTGTTCGAGAATTGTTCTTCTGCAAGCGGCTTGCCGCTCCGGCATGTTGTTATCTTCAAAAAATTTCATGATTGCGGGCGCAGTTAAATAAGCAGAAATATCACGCGTTCCCTGCATTTCATTTTCTTCTAAAAATTTTGTTTTTGTTGGCATTCCCGGTTCGTAACCCCAGCTTATTACCAACGGTTCGATACGATCATGAAAATTTTTATTAACGTATAAAAATGTACAGCCTTTCGGACTGAGCAACCATTTATGCAAAGTGCCTGTATAAAAATCTGCTTTTATATTTTGCAAATTCAATGGCAAATGCCCGGGAATGTGCGCGCCATCAACGATTGTTATCAACCCTAATTCTTTTGCGCGTTCACAAATTTCTTTCGCAGGAAAAACCAATGCTGTTGCGCTGGTGCAATGCCCGATAAAAACTACTTTTGTTCTTTCATTGTATCCTTTCCAAAAATCTTCAATGAATTGTTCTTTGCTCAAAAGCGGTAACGAAATATTTTGACGACGATAATAAAAACCTTTTTTCTTTGAATAGAAGCTGAAAGTTTTATCCATCGCTCCGTACTCATGATTTGTAGTAAGCACTTCATCGCCTGCTTTCAGATCCAGGCTTTTTACAATTTGGTTTACAGCTGTCGTTGGATTTTGAATAAAGAAAAAATCTTCAACATCGCAGCCAATATATTTCGCCAATGCTTTTTTTGAAACGAGTAATGCTTCCTCTCTTTTTTTGCTGATAAATTGAATTGGTTCAAATTCCAATGCCCTTTGCCATTTTTGATAATCATCAAAAACGGGTTTTGGGCATGCGCCATAAGAACCATGATTCAAAAAAGTCACTTCTGGATTTAATAAAAATTGATGTTTGATATCGTTCATTTGCATTTTTTTATTTTGATAATTGTTGAACGTTGTTCAATGATCGTTGGCAGTTGGCCGACTCATTTCAATAGTAGCTTACATTCGTTTATCAATTTCTCTTTATCAATTGCAACCGTTCCTACTTCTTCACAAACTAATCCGCCGGCGATATTTGCCACTTCGGCCATGAGTTGCGCATTTTTTGTTGCGGCATACACAAGTGATGCAACAGCAATCACCGTGTCACCCGCGCCGGAAACATCAGCAATATTACGAACGTGCGACGGAAAAATTTTTGCCTGTTTATCGTGATGATAAAAAATTCCTTTTTCCGAAAGTGTTATTAATGAAATTTGATGACGTAATTTTTTTACAATTTGCTGGTGCATATTTTTTAATGCAGATAAATTAATGTCGTCCTGCAGCAAATTCAATCCTTCTTTAACTTCTTTAAGGTTTGGTTTAAAAATATCTGCCTGCTGATATGCAAAAAAGTTTTTTCTTTTTGGATCAACCGCTGTAATTATTTTATTTTTTTTGCATTCCGCAATAATGTAATTAATTACTTTTTCAGTCAGAACACCTTTATTATAATCTTCAAGAATAATTACCTGTGGCTTTTCTTTCTTTATATATTTCTCAAAAGCTTTGATCAATTTATTTTCATCTGCCGGTAAAAGATTGTTGGTGGTTTCTGCATCGAGCCGCATCATTTGCTGGTTGCGGCTGATGATACGCATTTTATTCGTAGTAATTCTTTTTTCGCTTTTCAGTAAATTGATTGTGTCTATATTACTCTTTGATAACAATGCCTGCAACAAAATAGCATCTTCATCATCGCCGGTTATGGAAATAACAGCAACTTTTGCACCAAGCGAAACTGCATTGAGCGCAACGTTTGCCGCGCCTCCTACTCTATGCTCTCTTTTATCAAAAGTCACAACCGGAACCGGCGCTTCGGGGGAAATTCTTTCTACATGTCCCCACCAATACGTGTCGAGCATAACATCGCCGATAATGCCGATTTTAATATCGCTTATTTGTTGAAAGAGTTTATCAAAATTTATCGAAGGCATAATGACTTAGCTTTTACTTTTCAAAAATAGTTTTTTATTGAGAAGCGGGGAAAAGGAATTTCACGCAAAAATATTTCTCGCAAAGGTGCAGAGGTATTTCTCGCAAAGCCGCGAAGACGCAACGTGGCGTTGTTGCGTCTTCGCGCGAGATTTTCAAAACCGTGGCACGCTTGCACTTGCCGGTTGTGATGCAGAGCTCAATAGAGAACTGAATGTACAAGAGTGCGACGCAACGATGTTGAAGAAAGGACAAATGCCGGAAACAAAAGTCTGAACCAGGATTTGGGGAGATTAAGAGGATAATAAAATTCGTTTCGTGTAATTCGTAAAATTCGCGAAATAAATTATTGCCAACAGTAATGAATAACCGAAAATAAAGAAATCGCACATCTACATCTAAAATCTTACACCTGATTATTGCTGCTTTTCCTTATTACTTGCCACCGCAATATAATACAGAGGAACGCCGAGCAAAGTAATTATCAAACCCGGCCATGTATAAAGTGGTTTGTAAATTATAAGAAGAATGCAAAACGCCAAACCCATTAAGATATACAAAACCGGCATCACGGGATAGCCAAAAGCTTTGTACGGGCGCTCGGCGTCGGGTCTCTTTTTTCGCAAAATAAAAATACCGATGATGGTGAGCATATAAAACATAACCGCGACAAAAGAGATCATATCGAGCAGGTCGCCGTATTTTCCACTGACGCTCCAGATGCATGCAAATATGCATTGAATCCATAATGAAAATTGAGGCACTGCATTTTCATTCAGCGTTCCTGCTTTTTTAAAAAACAATTTGTCCTTTGCCATGGTATAATAAACGCGCGCACCGGCAAGTATCAACCCATTTGAGCAGCCAAATGTAGAAACCATGATCATTATCGCGATGATGATTGTTCCTGCATTTCCGAAAATGGCGTTAGATGCAACAACCGCAACGCGATCTTTTTCTGCAGAAGCAATTTCCTGCAATGGAAGTTGTGCAGTGTACATTACGTTTGCAGTAACATAAATGATCGTGACGATCAGTGTACCCAAAAATAAACTTAGCCCGATATTTCTTTTCGGATTACGAATTTCACCGGCAATAAATGTTACGTTATTCCAAGCGTCACTGCTGAAAATGGAGCCAACCATCGCTGCAGCAACAGCGCCAAGAGCAGCAGCAGTAATATAAGGTTCAATACTTCCGTCCTTATTTAATTTGTGGAGGTTCCAGGCGCCGCTCCAGTTTGCGTGCCAGATATTTCCTTTTGCCATGATCAACCCGAAAATAATAAGACCGAATAAACTCAGCAGTTTTGTTAATGTAAATGAGTTTTGAATTATTTTACCGCTTTTTATCCCACGTGTGTTTATTGCCGTTAGTAATACAATAATTACAATGGATAAAAGTTGCGCGTGAGATATTTTTATAATTCCGAGATTAGCCGCAACTAAATCTTCACTGAACCACGGAATAAGATAAGCCGTGAATTTCGCAAATGCCACAGCAACTGCGGCAATTGTTGCAGTTTGAATCACTGCGAAAAAACTCCATCCGTATAAAAAGCCAACCAGCGGATTGTACGCTTCTTTTAAATAAACATATTGTCCGCCGGCTTTTGGAAACATGCCGCTGAGTTCTCCATAACTTACCGCTGCGGTTATCGTCATAAAACCGGTTAAAAGCCAAACAACAATGAGCCATCCGGAACTCCCCACGTTACGGGTAATATCCGCGCTCACAATAAAAATTCCGGAACCGATCATGGAACCTGCAACGATCATTGTCGCATCTAATAATCCAAGCGAAGGTTTGAAAGCAGTTGTATGTTCGGACATAAGCGTTAAATGTTAGGGAAAGATAATGATACCAATTGAGAATTGAAAAGCTTCGCGATTTATTTTCTCGCAAAGGCGCAACGATGCAAAGAAAATGCAAAGAAATATTATAAAATTTAAAAGCTACAAACAAAGCACGTCATTGCGAGGAGCAAAGCATTGAGTTTGTGCTTGGCCGCGACGCGGCAATCTCCTGTACGAATAAATAAACTGTTGATTTTTTGCAGATCAGATTGCCACAGCCCATGCCAGCACACAATTCCGTGCAATGGGCTTCGCAATGACGACTCTCTAATAAATATTTAAATCATTGTATTTCATCTGTGCAATCTGCGAAATCTGTGGGAAGGAAAATTCTTAATTCTTCTTTTTGTATAGCGAGTTCAGCCCGCTTATCAAATCATTGGTGATGTTGTAGGTGCTGTCCTTGTAATAAATAAATGAAGTTTGATCGTACGCAAAAATAAAAGCGTAGTTTTTTTGCGCGTTATAATCTTTCAGATAATTTTCAATTTTCTTTTTGATATCAATCATTATTTCATCGCGCTCCTTCGCCAATTCATCTCCCAATGATTGTTTTTTTGCCTGGAAACTTTGTTCCATTGATGCGTATTCCTGTTGCGCCTGCTGACTTTCCGCCTGCGTCATGGAAGTTCCCTTTTGTTGCCACTCAGAAACTTTTTTCTGAAATTTATTCTGCATCGAATTCAATTCGGAATTCATCACACTTTCTTTTGCTTTCAACTGCGTTTCGCCGTCCTTAAAATATTCGTAATGCGCCGTTAAAGAATCCATATCAAAATAGGCAATGCGAAAAGTTGATGCGGATTGTTTTTCCGTAGCCACAGTAATCTTATTAATACGTTCCGTATGATTATAAAACATGAAAAACAAAACCCCGATTAATATCAGAGAAATTGTACCAAGTATTGTAGAAATATTCTTCATCCGTATTTTTTTGCAAAATAAAGGTTTTGTTGAGAATAAAAAGTGTTAAAAACAACTAAGAAGAAGAATTTTGAACCAGTGTTATGAATGTGTATTAAGCATCGTTGCGTCGTCTCGCCCGAGGCGAGATACGGCAACAATTCTATTGAGCGCTGGTTCACAACCGGCAAGTGCAAGCACGACATAGTTTTGAAAGATCTCTCGCAAAGGCGCAGCGACGCAATTTTGCATCGTTGGGTTTTGGGAGAAACAAGTTGTAAGCGTGCCACGGTTTAAAACCGTGGCACGCTTGAAGTTCCATTGCGTCTTCGCGCCTTTGCGGGAAACTTCTTTGCGCCTTTGCGGGAAATATCTTTTCATTAATTTTGAAACTATGCAGCAAATATCCATCTGGGAAAAAGAAAGCTATTTTAAACATCACGACATTATTATTGTGGGAAGTGGTTTTGTTGGTTTATGGAGCGCTTATTATTTAAAACGCAAACACCCAAAACTGCAAATATTAATTGTTGAGAGAGGAATTATTCCCACCGGGGCAAGTACGCGCAATGCAGGTTTTGCATGTTTTGGAAGTGTTACAGAATTGGTTGCGGACACACTGAAATTTGGTGAAGAAAAAATGCTTGACATCGTGAAAATGCGTTTTGATGGATTAGAAAAAATAAAAAAAACATTTAAGAATAAAGAAATTGATTTTGAAGAATTTGGCGGCTACGAACTTATTTCGGAAAGCCAAAAAATGGATATTAATATTTTGCGTAGCAATATAGATTTTCTTAATCGTAAAATAAAAAAGATAATTAAAAAGCCAAAAGCATTCCGGCTGCACGATTCATCAATCAGCAAATTTGGTTTTTCAAACGTGCAGCACATCATCGAAAATAAATTTGAAGGACAATTACATTCTGGAAAATTATGCCAGGCTTTATTAAGAAAAGTTCAATCAATGGGCGTAACTTTTCTTAATACAATTGAAATTAAAAACTTCGAAAACATAAATGGAAAAATAGAATTACAAACAAATCAACCTTTCAATTTATCAGCCAATCAACTTCTCATCTGCACCAATGCATTTGCAAAACAATTATTGCCCGAATTAAACGTGGAACCTGCAAGAGGACAAGTATTGGTTACATCGCCAATTCCTGATCTTACATTCAAAGGAACATTTCATTACGACGAAGGATTTTATTATTTCCGAAATCTTCACAATCGCATATTACTCGGCGGCGCGCGCAATAAAGCCTTTGATGAAGAACATACAACCGAGCTTTTAACAACTGAATTTATTCAAAACGAGTTGGAAAATTTTTTGCGTAAAGTAATTCTTCCAAACACTTCATTCACCATTGATCATCGCTGGAGTGGTATTATGGGATTGGGTGATGATAAAATGCCCATAGTGAAAAAAATTGCAGAAAATATTTATTGTGCTGTACGCATGGGCGGAATGGGCGTTGCGCTGGCGCCGGTTATCGGCGAAAACATCACTGAATTATTGACAACATAAAACCCGGAACGAATATTCCGGGTTAAGTGTTTTTATGTCAGCATCGGCAGGTTTTAAAACTTCACTAATTTAGTTACATTCTTGCTTTTTCCATCATTTATTTTTACATAATAAATGCCTCTGTTGAGCGTGCCAATATTTACCTGGAATTGCAATTGCGATATTTTTTGCGAGATAATTCTTTGTCCAACCTGGTTATACATTTCAAGTGTAGAACCGATCGCATTTTGATCGGTCATATTCACTGTAACAAAATCTGTTGCGGGATTCGGGTATACTGAAATCAATTGTACACTTCCTTCTTCCGTAACTGCATTAACAGTATCTGCCAAAGCAGTTGATGCCAATGCGCCCGAAGAAAGTAAAGGATATCTTATACCATCTGGTTCAAACAAAGCGCGCATGCGTTCGCGTTGTCCCTGTGTAAAGATATTCATGCATGCATCGTTTGTAAAATCCATAAAGTTCGTATACATCTCACCGTTAGGTCCGTC
>DATHPY010000454.1:0-2147 GCA_035483315.1 Puia sp.
CGGCAAATGATCTATAGGAAAATATGAGTCTGTCATACTAACGACGATGCATAACCGCAGCTTTCTAGCGTAGTTCCAAAATGAACCTCATACGGCACAATACAGGCGAAGAATAAGGCAAGAAAACAGTTTGTCTTTACCCAAAAAGAGTGCCCATGCGCTCCGGGTTGCGGTCATTAAAAAATAGTTGTTTCAAGAAATCAACCTTAGCCCACCACGTTAGTGGTGGGTTGTTTTTTGTGATTTATGGTGGAAATGATTATTTGAAACAGTTTTACCTGGTAAATACTGCAGGCTTTAATTTTGAAAAAATTAATATTTGAAATTAAGAAGGAACAATTCCGATTAAATATGTAGAAAAAGCGCCAGATCTTTTTAATGAAAAATACTCTATATGTTCAACAAAATTTAACTGTTCTTGATTTTTGGATTTGTAAGTTTCAAGATTCAAATTTGCAAATTTTGGAAAAAAAGAACAGCATTTTTCTTCTAATTTTCTTAAATAATTGTTTGCCAATAAGTGCGGGTGATAGGGGTCGAACCTACATGCCTTGCGGCGCCAGATCCTAAGTCTGGTGCGTCTGCCAATTTCGCCACACCCGCGTGGGGCGCAAAAGTAGTATATTTTTCGATGCGTGGCAACGCCAAATAGCCGGTTAAAAGCTCGTTTTTTTGATGCTGAAATTTACGTCTTGCCTTTGTTCTGAATTGAATTATTTGCTATTGTAAAGAAGTAATAAGTTTTTGTAATTCTTTACCGCTCCAGTCTCCATTTGTTTTTCGGCAGAGAATTCAACCTCGCTCATTCCTATTTTTTTGGCAATAAACCGATCGGTATGCCAGCAATTCTCTAACAAATTTGAAATAGAAGCCTTAAGCGAATCAGGGTGTGTAAAAATTCTGATCATAGGGTAAAATTTTATTAACGGATAATCAGAAAAGTAGAAAATAAATCAAGAGATTTTCCGGCTTTTCGATGAATCAGGCGCTTCTTTCGCCGGAAGCCGTCTGTGGACTGTCGGCTTATTTTCGTAAATTCGTAGAGATGGAAACTGTAGAGGCAATACCACAATACAATCTCACTCAAGACCAGGAAAAGAAGCTTATTCTGCGTGAATACCGTTCTTTATTACGTTCTTTAAAACCTAAATTAAAACAGGGAGATAAAGATAAACCGGATGATAAAGAATTGGTTCGCCGTGCGTTTGAAATTGCTGCTGAAGCGCATAAAACCATGCGCAGAAAAAGCGGTGAGCCTTATATTTTGCATCCGCTGGCTGTAGCAAGAATTTGTGTTGAAGAAATTGGTTTGGGCGTTCGTTCAACCATTTGCGCATTGTTACACGATACAGTTGAAGACACTGATGTAACACTTGATGATGTTGAAAAAACTTTTGGAGTTGAGATAGCCAGAATTGTTGACGGGCTTACAAAAATCTCCAACGTAATTGACGTTAATGCATCACAGCAAGCGGAGAATTTTAAAAAAATATTACTAACACTTACTGATGATCCGCGCGTAATTCTTATTAAACTTGCCGATCGTTTGCACAACATGCGCACGCTTGACAGCATGAAGCGCGAAAAACAATTAAAAATTTCTTCGGAAACAGTTTATGTATATGCGCCGCTCGCTCATCGGATGGGTTTGTACAATATTAAAACTGAGTTGGAAGACCTGGCGATGAAATATCTTGAGCCCGAAGAATACAAAGAAATAGCACGCAAATTATCTGAAACAAAACGCGAACGTTCGAGATATATAAATGAATTCATCAAACCATTAAAAGAAAAATTAGAAAAAGGAAGTTTTGATTTTGAAATTTATGGTCGCCCGAAAAGCATTCATTCCATCTGGAATAAAATGCGAAAAAAAGGAGTTGGGTTTGAAGAAGTCTACGATTTGTTTGCAATCCGCGTAATACTAAATTCTTCTCCCGAAAAAGAAAAAGAAGATTGTTGGAAAGTATATTCGATGATCACAGACGAATACACGCCGTCACCGGAACGCTTGCGTGATTGGTTGAGTAATCCGAAATCTAACGGATATGAAGCATTGCATACAACCGTAATGGGTCCGCAGGGAAAATGGGTTGAAGTGCAGATACGCACAAAACGCATGAACGAAATTGCAGAAAAAGGTTTAG
>DATHPY010000455.1:0-4661 GCA_035483315.1 Puia sp.
AATTTTAATTCTTTGCCACCTGCTTTTATATTCACCACTCTTTTTTCAGGATATACTTCATATTTATCTGCCTGGCGGCGATTAGCGAGATCAAGTCCCCAGGTTTTCTTCGCATAATCCGGAGAAACAATTACATAATTGTCCCAGGTTGCTTTTGTAATTGGATCCGGCAATTCATGTAACCATGGATTGTTTGAATGATTGCCAATTCCAATAGAAATTTTTTGGTACAAAACCAATTCAATTCCGCTTCCGATCTTTTTTGAAGTAATTGCTGAAAAAGCTTCAGCAACTTTTCCGCCATTATAAGTTGCACTGGTAGTTGATGGTGGTGAAGGTTCAATAACTCCTTCCTGCAATGCTTTTTCATATCCATCAACGCCATCAAGTTTATTAGTCCAGTATTGTTTAAAATAATTTTCGTAAGTCGTACTGTTGCCGCTCCATTTTAATAATGAATCTTCAAATGCGCGCGTTAAAAATAACGGAGCAATTGTTGGCTGCAACAAACTATAATAACCTGTTTTTGCTTCTGCATCTCCCCAACTTTCTAAAAAGTGCGGAGCAGGAATTGCATATTTACATAACTCAGTTGTTTCATCAATTCTATCATTAAAAGAAACAGAAACTTTTGTTTTTTGTAGTCCAGCTTTAAACTTATCAGCAGCACAATATGTGTACGCAGGATTAACTCCGTAAACAAATAATGCACCTACTTTACCAGCGTTCAAATCAGAAACCAAAGTTTCAAAATCGCTGTCAACTCCCTGCCGTGTTTGCACAGGCGTCGACCAATTAACAGTTGTTCCGTTTGCACCGATCAATTCATTAATAGCATTCACAATTACCTGCACATTCACATCATTGCTTCCACTAACTACCAATGCTTTTCCTTTATTTGCTGCAAGATCTTTTGCTGCTTTTTTTATACCGGCTTTAAGTTTATCATTTAATGCAGGCGCAGTTGTATTGCCTCCTAATTCAGCAAGAAGCGCCAAAGCAATAGCTCCTGTTTCTGAAGGGCGGTGAGTATAACGATCATCTGCATTACCACCAGTTGTACTAAGCATACTTTCGAACTGATAATGCATGCTCATTGCCGGATTCTTCTCATCAATTTTTCTTCCTTTTATATATTGACGCGCAAATTCAACGGGCGAAAGCCATGTTCCTAAAAAATCTGCGCCAAGACTTACAATTATTTTTGCAGCATCAAATTGATAAGAAGGAATTGCTCTTTTTCCATAGCTCGCTTCATTCGCTAATAAAATTCCGCTGAAAGAATCAACATCATATTGCACGTGACGACTGCCGGAATTTTTTGCAAGAAATTCCGCAATGATTTGTTTTGTTGTTGGAGAATTTATGGTTGAAGTCAACAACACAATTGGCGCACCGGATAATGATGCAAGTCCGCCTGCAACTAATTTATCGAAGTCATCAAATGTGGGAACTTGCTTGGGAGCTCCATCCACCATTTGTACAGGAAAACGCAAACGTGCAGTATCATACAGATCAAGAACGGAAGCCTGCACTTTTGCGGATGTTCCGCCTTTTGTGAGTGATGATAATTCGTTGCCTTCTATTTTTATCGGTCGTCCGTCTCTCACTTTTGCAAGAATGGGAACAACATCTCCACCGGAAACATAGGTAGTAGCGTAATAATCTGCAACACCCGGAATTAAATTTTCCGGTTTATTTAAATAAGGAATTACTTTTTTAACGGGTATTTCGCAACTGGCCGCGAGCGCTGCTGCTGCAGTGCTGAATCCAAGATATTTTAAAAAATCTCTGCGTGGCGATTTCAGATCGAGCAACCCTTTTGAATCAAATCTTTCCATGGGAAGATCTTCTTTGAATTCTTTCTCGGAGGATTCTTTGAAAGAATCACTGTTGGTCAGTTGCCCGAAACTTTGCCAATGTTTTTTGCTCATACCCAAACCCCAAAAAGGGAAATTTAAATAGTTACCTGATTTTTATAAATCTACGTTCAAAAATTTTATTGGTCAGACGGAGACCGTCAGACCAATTCAGCGCGCATTAATAATGACATTTCTGACACTCCGTTCCACCAATCTTTTCGACAGTCACGCTATCTATTTTACCTGATTTTAATTCGTTATGGAATTTTTCATAAACACTGTAAAATTTGTTTCCTGCATTGCCGGAAGCGGAATCAGGAAAATCAACTTTTGTTGTACGATGACAGTTGATACACCATCCCATACTCAACGGAGCAAATTGTTTTACTTCATCCATTTGCTGAATTGGTCCGTGACAAGTTTGACACTGCACTTTTCCCGCGCGTATATGCTGCGCATGACTAAAAAACACATGATCAGGAAGATTGTGAATCTTTATCCACTCAACCGGTTTGCCGGGTTGAGTATATTTTCCGCTCTTCACATCATATCCTGTATAACTGTATAATTTTTGAATTTCCGCAGTGCCATCCACTTCACTTCCATCTTCACGATACAATTTTCCACCGTGGTAATCATTAATAGCAGCGTGACAATTCATACAAACATTTAAAGAAGGAATTGTTGCGTGTTTACTTTCCCATGCGTTACCGTGGCAGTACAAACAACTGATTTGATTTGTACCCGGATGCACTTTATGAGAGAAGAATATCGGCTGAACCGGTTGATAGTCCTGCGTTCTGCCCAATCCAATTGCACCTTCAACAAGATAATATCCGCCAACAACAAACAATATCAAAACTAAAAAAGCGATATACACTTTATTTCTATAAAAAGGAACGGCTTCAGCAGAAGGAACTCCTTCTTTATCATCAGAAAGTTTTTTAAGATTGCTGTTAACCTGCAATAAAGTGAGCATGATCACAGCAAGTATCAATGTAAGAATTCCGTAAAGCAAACTGTTGTCGCTTTCGGGTTCTTTTGTACCACCACCCGTTGGTCCTGGAGGACCAACCGGCCCTTTATAATCGTCAACATATTTAATGATCGCATCAATTTCAACATCACTCAATCCCGGAAAAGGAGTCATTGGGTATTTTCCATATTGAGCATACAGATCATTAAAATATTTATTCCCCGACGCTAGAACTTTACCATTGTTATGAACCCAGTCATAAAGTAATTTTTTATCGGTAACTCTACTATCAACACCTTGTAACGCCGGACCTACAATCACTTTTAAAGGATTGTGGCACTGCGCGCAATTTGATTGAAACAACGCCTTACCATCCTGCGCGTATAATTTGTTTCCAACAAAAGTTATTGTGAAGAAAAAAGTAAAAAAGAAGAGTATTTTTTGTACAATCAGTCTTTTGCAGTTCATATTATTTCGCCTGTTGTAATAGAATTGGAAAAATCTCCTGAGCCGGTGCAAAAATAAGTCAGGATTTCAACAAAATGTCAACATGCAAAAAAAAATTTTTCCCTTGTCTGGCCTGCATTTCACGCGATTATTTAATATTTTAATTTTTATGTGTCATAAATATGTCAACGAAATTGCAATATAAAATCACTATTAAAATGTGTTTGTTTAAGCCATATTTTGATTGATAATTTTATCTTGCATCTTCATGTCAATAACACAACTCGCCATTTTTGCTTCAGGGGCCGGAACAAACGCACAAAAAATAATTGATCATTTCAAAAGTGATAATTCCATCAAAGTGGCTTTGATATTGTGCAATAAACCAAACGCCGGCGTATTATCAATAGCCCAAAAAGAAAATATTCCGTTTATAATTATTGAGAAGGAAAAATTTGCTGCCGGTGAATTTTATCTTTCTATTTTAAAAGAAAAAAAAATTGACTTTTTAGTATTGGCAGGATTTTTATGGAAGTTACCCGGTGAGCTTATCAAATCTTATCCAAAAAAAATCATTAACATTCATCCCGCATTATTGCCAAAATATGGCGGCAAAGGAATGTTTGGAGATCATGTACATGAGTCTGTGATAAAGAATAATGAAAAGGAAAGCGGAATAACCGTTCATTATGTAGATGAAATTTATGATCACGGCAAAATCATCTTCCAGGCAAAATGTATTGTTGAAAAAAATGAAACAATGGAAAGCTTAGCAAAAAAAATCCATGCGCTTGAACACAAAAACTATCCGGAATTGATTGAGCTGATTGTAAATCTGAAAAATATCGTTAAAACATAAACACAATAAACTGTAGTTATTTTTTAAATAGTAATATCACATTTTAAACAGTTGCCTTTGCGCCGTTATTTATTTAAAATTTTAATGCTTGTCACAATTATCATTATTGGATTGTGTAATCAGCAGGTTTTTGCGCAGATCACTGTAAAGGGAACTGTCTACAACATCAACCGAACGCGCCCACTCGAAGCGGTGAGCGTGATCAGCACTTCTGGCAGAGGAACGATTACAGATTCCAACGGCAATTATACTATTGTAGTTAGCGAAAAAGATTCTCTTTCTTTTTCTTACCTGGGAAAAGCTACAATGAAATATCCCGTAGTCACCATTGAAAATTATCCCAGTTTTGATATAGCGCTTCACGTTGATCCGATTGATCTGAGGCCTGTGCGTATTCAACCGCGCAATTATCATTTGGATTCATTACAGAACCGCAAAGATTATGCAAAGGTTTTTGATTTTCAAAAACCAAAAATTAAAATAACGGATGGCTCGCAGGGTCTGGGCGCTGGTTTCG
>DATHPY010000456.1:0-10650 GCA_035483315.1 Puia sp.
TAATGGATAGCCGACAATATAAATATCATTAAAAATTTCAAAAAATATTCTTTAAAATTTTTCTTTTCTACGTGGGGATGATGATGTACTTCCATGTAGCAGGTTTAGTTTTGATTGATGTTATATAAGAAGAACAATCCAATTAATGATCTTCAAAGAAATATTCAGTTCGAAAAGCTTGTATCAGTAATCTGTTTATTAAAAATATGAAATGAATTGGGATTCAGCATAAAGATATATTGCGACAAGAAAACTCTGTAGTAATTAGATTAATTATTCCAAGCTTACTGAAATTCTACACGATCTTTTTAATCGGTATTTGCATCAATAGAAGAAGCGACATGCGATTTAAACAAAAGCATTCCTGCTTTAAATCGATATTTCTTAATCAGGTGAAATCATTGCCACATCAACCATCTATGGGAATATATTATTTCAAGGAGAATTAACCGGTGAGCTCACTGAAACCCACGCTGACTGCATATTCCATCCTTGGACATTATGAGAGTAACGATGCAGAATATTAAGTACCGCGATTCTACTAGGTTCTATAGGAATTAGTGAACGATTAGTGGACACGAATTTTTATGTCGGATAACTAACGTCAATGAATAGCCGACAGTATAAATATCATTAAGAATTCCGGAAAATATTCTTTGAAATGTTTCATTTCTACATGTTGATGATAATGTACTTCCATGTTTTGTGATTTAGTCTGCATCATTTATCCCAGGTGATGTTTATGCTTGTAATACTCAATCAAAGCTGATGCTTTTAATTGCAACCTGCTCAACAATATTTTTTGTCCTCTGATAACCCTTAAATAAATTAATAATTCATTGAAATATCTGTTCAGCAATATTTTGTCATCTGAAATCAATAATGGTCTGTCCAGTTTGCCATTGGCTGTGTCGCCAATTACGGCTGTTGAATTTTGCAGTTCCCTGTTAGCTTTGAAATCAGCAAGAAGGTTTAATGTGTTTCTTACGTTATCCTGCGCTTCCTGAAATATGGTTGTTTGAAAATTATGATAAGTTCTGAAAAGTGTTTCATATGATATGATGCTGTCTGCGTCATTTTTTTCAAGTACATGAAAGCCTCCGGCATTTGCGAGTTGGCGTAATGTCCGGTCTGTCATTTCAAAGCTCCTGTTGCTTCTTGAACGATTGACCAAGTTACCCATGCAATAACTTGCTTTACTATTTTTGGTGACGGTGTCGTAACAGTTCGACATATCATTCAGCCCGATGATTTTCTCTTCATCATAATCAATAACAAGACTTAATCTTGCGGTATCAATCTTTAGATCTTCATATAAAGATTGTACGAACTGCTTTTGTTTTTCTTTGTCAGTAAAATATTCCCGGACATTCTCGGCAAAAAACCCCATCGTTACTGCAAGAAATATCATTAAGAATTCCAGGAAATATTCTTTGAAATTCTTTTTTTCTACGCTTGGGTGATGATGTACTTCCATAACTAAATTTGACGTTTTTACTACCTTATGAACTTATTGGTAATTGAATCACAAACTCCGTAAACTCACCTTCTATTGTTTCTACTTTTATTTCACCACCATGCGCTTTGATAATATCATAACTCAATGATAACCCCAAGCCAGTTCCTTGCCCTGTTGGTTTTGTGGTGAAGAATGGTTGAAAGATTTTATCAATTACTTTTTGTGAAATGCCGTTCCCATTATCATTAACGGTGATGGTTATCTTATTATCAGCCTTCTTTGTTGTTACTGAAATTGTTGGTTCGTAACCTTCGCCAATTTGTCGTTTCTTTTCATTCACTGCATAAAATGCATTGTTATATAAATTCAATAACACTTTTCCGACATCTTGCGGTATGATATTTATTTTTCCAATACCATCATCAAAATCAGTCTTCATGGTCGCATTAAACCCTTTGTCCTTTGCTTTTAATCCATGATACGCCAAACGCAAATATTCATCAGCCAGTGCATTAATATTCGTTAACTCTTTTACACCTGTGCTTGACCGTGAGTGCTGCAACATCCCTTTCACGATTGCATCTGCGCGTTTGCCGTGATGGTTTATTTTTTCTGAATTCTCTATAACATCGTTCGCAATTGCTTTTACTTCTTCTATATTTCCATTCTGAGCTTCGTCTTTTAATTCTGCAAGTAATTCCTTATTTACTTCAGAAAAATTATTTACAAAATTTAGCGGATTTTGAATTTCATGCGCGATACCTGCAGTGAGTTCTCCCAGAGAAGCCATCTTTTCTGATTGGATAAGTTGAGATTGAGTTGATCTTAATTCAGAAAGTGTTGTTTGTAAAAAAGTGTTTGCTTTTTGGTTTAGTCTGTTATTTTTAAATTGTATTGATGCAATAATTAAAACTGCCAATATAATGATACCAAGCGCAAGAATTGTAAAAATTTGTTGATTCTTTATGCGTTTTGCATCCGCATCTTTTTTATCCTGTTCAACTTTTGCAAGCGATTCTTTTTTATCAAACTGATATTGCATTTGAACCTGTACCGCTTTTTTTGCATTCTCTTCGCTGTTGGCGCTATCATAATAAACTTTGTATAACTTATAATTTTTATAGGCATCATTATAATTACCTTGCGTGCTGTCAATTACTGAATAATTATAATAAATATTGCTGATGCCCCATTTCATTCCCAGTGAATGATAAATTACGAAACCGCTGTCAAGGTATTTCCTTGCTGTATTTAAATTTTGTAGCTTGGTATTTATCTCTCCGAGAGTAAGGAAACAACGTGCAATAGATGGTTTGTATGCCACAGTTTTCCATTTTCGTAAAGAGATAAGCTCGTTATTTTCTGCAATGAGATAGTTATTTATTGCAGATGATTTGTTACCGATGTTGTTTGCTGAGTCTCCGTACTTTTGATAAACATATCCAATTAAGGCATAAATATTCGCGATTTTATTTAGCTGGCTACTACCTTTGATTATTTGCAAGGCCTCAGCATATTTGTTAAGCGCTGCCGCATATTTTTTCTGATTGTAATAAACGGAACCGATCATAAAAGAAATAGCACCGGTATTGTTTGTGTCGTTTATCTCTTTATATAATTTTAAAGCGGAAAGCGCATTGTTTAATTCTTCATCTAAATTGGTGTTTCCTGTATTAGAAAACGTAGAAGCGATATTATAAAAACCATCGGCAATTGTTTTTTTATCTCCAGTCTGCTCTCTTTGCTTTTGGGCTGCGTATGCACATTCAAATGCTTTAGCAGAATTATCTTCCAGTATGTAAAATTCGTTTAACCCATCATAACCATCAATGATCATTTTTTTATCTCCTGTTTGCAGTCTTATCGTTTGAGCAGCGTTTTCAACTTCCAGTTCTTTGGCAATATTTCCTTCCTTTGCATACAAATCTTTTAACTGATCATAACCACTTATGATCAGTTTTTTGTCTTCTGTTTGCAGCCTTATTGTTTGAGCTGCATTTTCAACTTCCAGTTCTTTGGCAATATTCCCTTCCTTTTGATATTCCACATTCATATAATCGTAACAGTTAATAATTTGCAGCTTGTCCCCTGTTTCCCTGTATAGCGCCAATGCCCTATTAAAATACTCAGACTCATTAGCGCTGTCCTTTTTAATAGCATAAGCTAATCCTGCGTTTAAGTAACCATCAGCTATACCTATTTTGTAATTGATCTTTGTTGATAATGCAAGAATCAGTTTGGCATTTTGCATTGCATTTTCATAATCATCATTTCCCCAGTAATAATCGAACAAATAATCAAGTGTGTTTACTTTATTGGTGTCTTCTTTCTCAGTTGCTAAAACTTTTTTTAGGGAGTCAACATAACTGCTTTGTGAATAAGAGTAAAATGACAATAGAATATAAACGACGGACAGGCATATTTTGGGGATGGCATTTTTCATTGATCGGTCTGGGGGTTAATTTGAAGATAAACATTTTCAATGATACATTAACGGTAGTACCGCGATTCCACTGGGTTTGAGAGGAATTAGTGACAGATTAGCTATCTGCATTTACCGTTTGCGCATTTAAGTTTACAGCGGCAGCAGTTAATAATGCGATTAAAATTATTTTTTTCATACCAGTCAATTATTTTTTCTTCCTTCCAGTTTCTCAATTGTTTTCTTCGCTGCTGCTAACCGTATTTTTTTATTTTTCTCTATCATTTTCCCCGTTACCCAATATTCTAATTTATGGTGCAATGGAATAAGCAATGCAGCAATAATGACCAGGACGATCAGCATAAATATGGGAGAGTCGTTAGTAAAAGTTGTGAGGTAAGGATGAATAAGCAGGTTGATGAATTCAAATACGATAAGCAATCCAAGCACACCCAAAAATTCAATCCATTTTTCACTTACGACAATGGTTTGACTAAGCAATAAAAATATGCTGATAAAAATAATGATACCCATAGCAATTAATGCGTACTGAATATTTTTCCTGCGCTGTTCACTGGTTTCATTAATTTTTGATTGCTCATCTATATCTTTAAGCTGCTGCGCAAAAGTTATGTTTTGAAACTCTGCAATTCTCTTTTGATTACTCACTGAATCTTTGTAATCAATCTGTAGTTGTGCGTAGTAAATGATACTGTCTTTTTTACTTTCGTGCGCATAGATTTTCCTTAGAATTCCGGCGATGTTACTAATGCCTTCATTAATTCCTGCACTGCGGGCAACCGTTAAATTTTCCAATGCAAGCTGTTTAGCCTCTTCATATTTTCCTAACTGCAATAAAAAGTTGCAGTAGACATTGCCATGCCGTATTTGTGCTGATGCGATTTTTTCTTTTCGACAGTAGTCAATAGCTTTTTTATAATAAGCTTCTGCAAGAATAGTATCACGTTTGAGCTCATATGCCTTGCCCATTTGCGTTGGAAGAATGGCATATACAGTAGCATCATAATCTTTTGTGTCGCTTTCATCTACTCTCTTTAAATAGAATAACGCAGAGTCTGGTTTTTGAAGATTATTGTAAACCATACCATACAAAAGGTTTTGGAAAAAAAGATTAGTGACACCAAGAGATTCTCCTTTCTCCAGGTAATTCAATGCAACTTCATTGTTTTCAGTAACAGCATATACATATGCAATATTTTGATAAAGACCCGATCTGATTGCATTGGTACTCGCATATTTTAAGGCAGTGAAATAATTTTCCAATCCAAAGTTATAATCCGTTTTTGTAGTAAAGCGATTGCCGATTGCCCGAAATGCCAAATACATTATTGAATCTGATTTTAATTCTTTGGCGAGCGCATACATTTGTCTTTGAAAAAGAGCAGAGCTGTCGTATAAACCCGTAGTATAGTAAAAGCGGTCGATCCTTCGCATAGCATAAAATTTTTTTTCTTCTTTTGCTGTTTGCAATGATAGCCTTGCTGAATCTAAAGACATCAGGTACCCTTGAGAAAAAGAAAAAAGACTTGCAAGAAGACCAACCATCAACAGGAATTTTTTTTTCATACAACCCATCAATTATTTACCTTTTTGTTTTTATTTCCATGCATATGACATGCAAATTATTCTCACCGACATTTTTTAATGCATGTGCAGTCAGCGGATCACTCCAGATGGCAGTGCCCGGCAAAGGAATTTTTTCAAGTGATCGTGAATCGAGCATTACATTTCCATCAGCATCATACCGTATAAAATCACTCCAGCTTATAAAATACAATGAAGCAGAATAACGATGCTCATGCAGATTGGTTTTTTCACCGGCAAGAATATTTGCATCCAGCACACGCACCATTTCGTTTTCAAATAACAGTTTGTGATGTTGCGGCGCAGCAATTAATGCATCAAGTTCATGATTCATAAAATATAATATTCTTTTTTTATTAATTCCATCAGGCTAATATAGTTTTTCTACGAAATTGTCTATTTCAGTATTGGGGTCAGGAGACACATTCGTGGGAAGAAAAACGATACGATACATTCAAACTTATCCATTCGCTTTTAGAAAGTGAACGAATACCCCAAGAAGAACAAAGTGTTTGCAAAATGCCCTCCCGTGATCATGTAAGTCCCCGTAATTTTTGTGGCTCTTTGATCAGGCACCGTTTGAATGGTTTCACGATCTACCGGGATGGTTGTAAAAGCGTACAACAGCGACTTTTTAAATTTGTATTGAAGACCAGGCTCTACGGAAAATATGTGTCCTGCTTTTCGCTCCCCGTCATTTTGCCCAAATAAGTCATGAGCAGGAACACCTTCATATCTCATCGCAGCAGTGGCTACCAGTTTGTCAAAGGAAAAATTTGCTCCACCACGCATTGTATAATTGTCAGGCACGCTGTTCACATCGGCTGTCGTCTGTTGTTGAAGAGCTAGAAACGATGCAGGAACAGAACCTGGTACCCAGGCCGCTACTCCATTTTGATCCCTGGGACTGATGAGGTAGAAAAAATTGCCAAATAAGTTGACGGTAGTGCTCAATATGTAAAAGCCATTAATTTGAGTGGTGAAACCGGTACCGCCATCGCCCAATTGCACGGCAACATTGACTGGGGCTAATGTAGCAGCGGATGGATTATTCGGGTCTTCATAAAAATAGTCTTCACTGTGATAATTGCCGGTCGGAAACTTGATTCCGAGACCGACCTGAATATTGCCCCTGTCGGATACCTTGGTGAGCAGCCATTTGTTCAGGGAAAAGCGGATATCACCTAATCCAAATGCATGCGTCACGTGGTAATATAATTGAGCATGTTCCAGTTTGCCCAATGTCTCGTTGGAAGAAATGGGCACATCCAATGTTAAAGACCAGTCGTTGGCCAACAATCTGGTAATCTCAAAATTGGTCGTCCATTCGTGCAGGGATACACCACTGCTAAGGTCTTTAGGTGTCTCATTCGTCCTTCCAAACAAGACCGTATGCGCAGCGAAGTACCGGTTGTCTACATCCATCATCCACTTGTCTTTGGTCTGTGCATAGCCCAGCTGGGCAAACTGGCCGAAACCCGCAAGGTTGCGGATGGCAATACAGCCTTGTGATCTCGCATTCTCGCCAAAAAATAGCAAGACCATAAACAGTAAGTAGGTTAGCTTTCTCATAAAGAAAATTTTAAATAAGTTACAGTTTTTTAGATTACTCCGAATTTTTATTTATGTGTGCATAGTTAGACATGTTTGGCCAACCAATCAGTCGTAATATTTTAGAAGAGGGATACAAGAAATAAAAAATCATATTGCATACTTCTGATGATATCGCTTCAGGATTATTCAAAATTCATTTTTTTCATTAATTCTTTAAACCGCGGTTCATTCCGGATCGGATCAAGCGTCGGGTCATTTCTTAAGGTGGGCATCGCCAGACTATGATCATCATACGCATCATTCAAATAAATGAATGCGTTGTCAATATCCCCTAAGGCAGCATAAACAACGCCTGTCAGATATGCACATTTACGGCGATCTTCGGGCGATACCTTTTCAAAAAGGTTCATAGCTTTGATTTTATCTCCGGAAGCGATATACGCATAGACCAGAAAAAGGGTTCCGTTGTTCCCCTGATCGTAAGGTTTGGGAGGAAGTTTGGAAAATGCATCAATTGCATTCTGATACATTTTTTTCTGGACATAACACAGTCCGAGGGGTACATAGATATTTTTGAATTTAGGTGCCCGAATTTGGGTTTTTTGAAGTTGCATGATCGATGAATCATATTTTCGGGCGTAATAATAGTTCCTTCCCAGTACAAAGTTGTTGCGCGGCGAAAGCGGATCGATGCTAAGCGCTTTTTTGGTTTGATTAAGACCTGCATCAATATCTCCGATAAGCAACAGGATATTTCCATAATATAAATGCGCGTCAGGGTAATTGGGATCTTCTTTGATTATCTCTTTGAAAAGCACTGAAGAACCTTTCCAGTCAAAACTGTAGTGGGACTCAATAAAAGCAATGGTCGTTTTTGCTTCTATGAGTGTAGAGTCGAGCGATAAGGCCTTGTTTGCATAATCTCTGGCTATGGGGATCGCTTCATTTTGCGACAACCCTTTTTGATTAAAAGTGTAACAATCCGCAAGCCCTGCATAGGCAAGCGCATAATCCGGATCTGAGAATATGGACTTATTATAATAGGACTCTGCACTGTCATAGCTTGCCTGCGTTCGCAAATCCCAGAAATAGCGTCCCTTGCGATAGTATTTGTAAGCTTCTACGTTTTCAGTATAATTTTTGGAGATGCCTTTTCTTTCTTCTGGAGACAGGTTTGCTTTTAGCGTATTGACAATTTGCAAAGCTACTTCCGATTGAATGGATAAAAGGTCACTGCCGCTATACTCATATTCACCACCCCAAAGTCTTTTAGAAGTAGCCACTTCAATCAGTTCCGCAATGATCCTTGTTTTGCTGCCTTGCTTTTGAACGGTACCCGAAAGGATGGCTGCGACATCCAGTTCCTCTGCAATTTCTTTCATCGATTTGCGATTCTTCTTAAAACCCCTCACGGAGATCCATCCGATCACTTTTTGCAAAGAAGTGATTTTGGAGAGATTGTTAATGATGTCCTGGGTTATCCCGTCGGAAATATATTCTTCCGAAGTATCCGAACCGATGTTGTCGAAGGGCAACACGGCGACCGTTTTTTCAATCGTAGAGAATCCTGTGGTTCGTGTCGTTCTGAATACAAAAAAAGCGATTCCCAGCAAGACAATAACAGACCCGGTAATGAACCATTTATTGCGGACTGATTTTTTTTTCTGTTCTTTAATCTTCCCGCTCATTTCTTCCCGCTTAGGAACTTTTAAACCTTGATTTCCCAAGGCAAATACTTCCATGCCCTCTTCGACATTTTTAAACTCAAACATACCAAGACTGGTTGTCTTGAATTCAGTTTGATTTTTTATTTTATCAAAAACTTCTCTGGAAAAAAGAATGGAATTGGCCAGTCCTAAAGATTGAATCCTGGAGGCCACATTAACTCCGTCACCCATCACTTTTTCACCTTCAAAAAATATTTCTCCTACATGAAGTCCAATGCGCAAAGGCACTTTAGGATCATTTTGAAATTCCTGCTGAATTTCCATAGCGCAATAAATTGCTTGCGTTGCGCTCGAAAAAGTGCAAAGACTGCCATCGCCATAATCATTTAGGATCACCCCTTCATGCCGCGTGATCAATTGCTGCATGACTTTGGTGTATCGCTTCATGGTGATGACAGCATGACGCTCATCCTTCTGCATCATGGCAGTATAACCAACAATGTCGGTAAAGAGAATAGCGGCTAGTTGGCGTTTTTGATGGGGCATTCTTTTTCTATGGCGGTGCTAAGTAGAAAAGGCATTCGAATATAAACCATTCTTGCGGAATGGGTGCATTCTTTCTTTAAGCAAAGTCGCTATTTTTAAAAGCAATTTAAACAAAAGCATTACCGTTTTAAATCGATATTTCTTACATCAAGTAAACCATAATTACATCAATCATTGATGGGAATATATTATTTCGCGGTGAATTAACTGGTGAGCTCACTGAAACCCGTGCTGACTGCATATTCCATCCTTGGACATTATGAGAGCAACGATACAGAGTATTAAGTTCCGCGATTCTACTAGGTTCTAAAGGAATTAGTAACAGATTAGTGACAACGATTCTACTAAATGCGTATATGCATCCATGTTAGGTTCGTTATTTTCGAAAAAAATTTTTATTCCGTTCTCAAACTTTTCACCGGGTTTGCCATGGCCGCTCTCATGGTTTGGTAACTTACCGTGATCAATGCGATCATCATTGCGAGCAAACCCGATACGGCAAACATCCACCAGCTTATTTCTGTGTGATATGCATATTCCTGTAACCATTTATTCATGGTAAACCAGGCAACAGGCGAACCGATGGCCATTGCCAAAAATACAAGCAGCAAAAATTCGTTTGAAAGCATTTGAAAAACGGAAATAACACTTGCGCCAAGTACTTTTCTTATCCCAATTTCTTTGATGCGCCGCTCCGTCGTAAACATGACCAGTCCCAGCAAACCCAGACAGGAAATAAATATGGCAAGGAAGGCAAAATAGTCCGCAAGTTTATTGATCACCTGCTCGCTTTTATATAAACTTTGATAATCAGCATCAGCAAACTCAAACTCAAATGGAAATTGCGGGTTAAGTTTTTTACAAATAGTTGCTAAATCGGAAAGAGCTTGGTTTGTTTTGCCGCGTTCAATTCTCACCAAAGCCGAACCATAATCATTTCTTTCGCCCAATTTGATTATTAAAGGACTGATCGGTTCATGCAATGAACTAAAATGAAAATCTTTTAGAACGCCTACTATTTGGCCTTTCACGCCCCATAAACTTAAGGGCTTACCGATCGGATCATTGTATCCAATTTTTTGGAGCGTTGATTCATTGATCAGATAGTTGGCAGAATCAGCGGCAAAATCTTTGGAGAAATCACGTCCATCCTTTAATTGTAATTTCATTGTTTTTACAAACTCGTATCCTACTTCTGCAGTGGTAAATAACGGTTTTGAATTTGGATCTTTCCCTTGCCAATCGACGCCCAAGGTGTTCCCATAAATTTGCGTGGGTACACTCGTTATCCGTGTAATGCCTGCAATACCCGGAATTTTCGATCCTTCGTCTTTAAGCAATTCATATTTTGTTGCAAGATCCCCATCAAGAGGAACGTAGATCAGATCTTCCCTGTT
>DATHPY010000457.1:0-2596 GCA_035483315.1 Puia sp.
TGATAAAAGGAAATAAAGAAACTGTGCTGCAAAAACCAAACAGCGCTGTGTTAACTGAAGAGACCGCAAAAAAACTTTTTGGAAATGAAGACCCGATCGGGAAACCAATAAATCATTACAGCGGCGACACCACAAATTTTGTGGTAACAGGTATTGTACAAAATGCTCCGCAAAATTCGCAACTGCAGTTTGATGCGTTATTTTCTTTCAGCACGATCTACAGCACGCAACCCGACCTGAACAATGCCTGGGGCGGCAACTGGCTCGACACTTATTTTGAATTAGCGCCGAACACAAATACTGCCGTGCTCGAAAAAAAATTTCCTGCTTATCTCAAAAAATATATGACACGTAATGATAACTGGAAAAATTATGAATTATTTCTTTTGCCATTAAAAGATGTACATGCAGGTGCGATGGATGTTGGTTTAGATTATCTTAATTATCAAAAATTCGATAAGAAATATACGGCGATTTTTTTCACCATTGCATGGATAGTGTTGCTGATTGCGTGTATCAATTTTATGAATCTTTCCACAGCGCGATCTGCAGAAAGAGCAAAGGAAGTTGGCATAAGAAAATCCGTCGGCGCACAACGCGGGCAATTGTCAGTACAATTTTTGAGTGAAGCTGTGTTATTATCATTAGTTGCATTGGTGTTTGCTGTCATTCTTGCCAAACTTGCTTTGCCATTTGTAAATAATTTAAGCGAACGCAATCTTGAATTATCATTAAGCAATGTGTGGTTGACGCTTTCAATTATTTTGGCAACCTTGCTCATTGGAATTATTTCCGGTTTATACCCGGCTGCATATTTATCATCATTTCAGCCGGTAAAAGTTTTGAAAGGTTCAATACAAACTGGAAAAAATAAAGGATTATTAAGAAACATTCTTGTCGTTTCACAATTTAGCAGCGCAATTTTTTTAATGATCGCCACCATTTTTGCAGTAAAGCAATTGAGGTTTATGGAAAATCAGGATCCGGGTTTTAGTCGCGAGCAGATAGTGACTATTCCACTTGATGATATTACCTACAGAAAATATGACGTAATAAAACAGGATCTGCTGAACAGTAGTTTGATTAGCGGAGTTACAGCAGCGCAGGATGTTTTAGGAAGTCATCTCGATCAGTCTGGAATAGGATTCAAAGGAGATGGACCGAAGCGTGATCTTACTTCAACCAGATTGATCGTCGATCCGGATTATTTGAAAATTTTTAAAATTTCATTATTGAACGGGAAAAATTTTTCACCCGATAAAACTACAAACGGAAAAGAATACATCATCAATGAAGCGCTGGCAAAGGAATTATTAAAAGACGATCCCAAAGCGCCACTGTCATCATTATTGGGAAGAAATTTTGGATTTGATTCAGCGGGATATATTACAGGATATATTGTGGGCATTGCAAAAAATTTCAATTTTAACTCGCTGCATTATAAAGTTGAGACCATGTTTATGTTCAATCAAAAAAACTGGGGCTTCAGTAATTTGTCAGTAAAAATAAATGGCGGTAAAACGCAGGAAGCGCTTGCATATATGCGATCTGCATGGCAAAAAAATTTCCCGGATCATCCTTTCGAATATCAATTTTTGGATGATCATTTTGCAGAAGTTTATCGCGCGGATTCGCAAGTAAGCAGGATAGTGGGCGTGCTTGCCGGATTGGCAATCGTTATTTCCTGTCTCGGATTATTTGGTCTCGCTTCATACTCTGCAGAAAAAAGAATTAAAGAAATTGGAATACGAAAAGTGTTGGGCGCATCTGTTCAAAATGTAGTGACTATGCTTTCAAAAGATTTTTTGAAACGCGTGTTAATAGCAACAGTGATTGCGTGGCCGCTCGCGTGGTGGGCAATGGATAAATGGTTACAGGATTTTGCATACAGAATAAATTTGAGCTGGTGGGTTTTTGCCGCCGCCGGTTTTTTAGCAATAATGATTGCGCTCATAACAATCAGTTTCCAGGCAATAAAAGCGGCAGTCGCGAACCCGGTGAAGAGTTTGAGAACAGAATGAAGTAATTGCAAATTGATAATGGATAATTGATAATAATAATGAATCTGTGATTTAAAGAAATCAGAAATCACCAAATCATACATCAGAAATTATAATTTATGTTTAAAAATTATTTCATCACTGCATTCAGAAATTTTTGGCGTAACAAAGTTTTTTCGATCATTAATATTTTGGGGTTATCAATTGGAATCAGCGCGGCGCTGGTAATTTATCTTATCGTTCATTATGATTTCAGTTTTGATAAATTCGAAAAAAACGGTGATCGCGTTTACAGAATTGTGACTGACATGAATTTTGCAGGCACGCCATTTTTTTTCTCGGGAGTTACATCACCGTTAGCTGAAGCAACCAAAGCGGACGTAACCGGGCTTGAAGATGTTATCGCATTTCATGAATTCAATGGCGATGCAAATGTTTCTGTAGCAAGAAATCAAAATGAGAAACCTCATATTTTTAAAAAGCAAGAAAATATAATTTTTGCGGACGCTGATTATTTTAAACTGCTTTCTTATCAATGGCTGGCAGGTTCTCCGGAAAAAGCGCTGCAAGAACCGTTCAAATTAGTTCTTACTGAA
>DATHPY010000458.1:0-2911 GCA_035483315.1 Puia sp.
AAGGAAGTGTAATATTAGGATTATGACTAGTTGATGGATTATCTGTTGCTTTAACAGACCCAATTGTTCCGCTGTTAAGCGCATTTTTATCGGGATTAGTTGCAAATGGAGAAGTGGATTTGCAAGCTGCAATGAATATTATAAAGAACAAAAAGATGATCTTTTTCATCATCAGAATATTTTCTAATAGAATAATATTCTAAAATCATGCCTGAAGGGTTTTTGTTGTACGAAGCTTCCTTTATTGTCCGTTACATTTTTAGCCTCATCCTCTTATCCTTCTCCGCCCGGCGAAGGACGGTGCTTCATAACATCAATAGACATTTTATCTTCCACATCATCTTTTGAATAATTTTCAACTTTGTATCCCTTGCTTCTTTGCGCCTTTGCGAGAAATATTTTTCAATCAGTCGAAGCTTTCTTTATTATCAAATATCAATTCTCAATTGCATTATTCTGTTCTCAAACTCTTCACCGGGTTTGCCAGTCCGGCTTTCACGGCTTTATATCCTACTGTTATCCATGCAATTAAAATTGCGCCGATAAACGCCAGCAAGAAAAACTGTATTCCCAAATTAATTTTGAATGTGAAACCATCGAGCCATTGATGCATGAAATAATAAGATACCGGCGTTGCAATTAAAAATGCAATTCCAATTAATATTGTAAACTCTTTTGAAAATAAATAAACGATACTTGCAACAGAAGCGCCTAACACTTTTCTGATGCCAACTTCTTTAATGCGCTGAATTGCCATGAAAGATACCAGACCATATAATCCAAGACAGGAAATAAAAATAGCGATGACTGCAAAAATCTGATACAGTTTTGATAGCTGACTTTCTTCCTGGTAAAAGTTTGCAATTTTTTCATCAAGAAATTGGTATTCGTACATGCTGTTTGGAAAAGTTTGTGTCCATAATTTTTCAACAGCGCTCAATACTTGCTTTTCTTTACCCGACTGAATTTTTATTCCTATAGTTCGATAATTATTTTTTCTGCACGCGAACACTGCAGCTGCGATCGGATCGCGAAGTGAATTAGAATGAAAATCTTTTACAACACCAACAACAAGCGAATGCAATCGCCGGTTCCAAAAACTAATTTCTTTTCCAAGTATATCTTCGGGATTTTTCAATCCCAGATCTTTCACCAAGGTTTCATTCACCACAAATTCATTTACGGTATCACTTTGTACATAAGGTCTGCCGGCAACAAATTGTAAACCGTATGTTTTGAAATAATCAGCATCAGCCCATTTTAATGTGGGTTCAAAAGTTGTTTCTTTTGGAGAATGATTGAAAGTAAATTCACTCGTCCAATCACCATTATTTGCAGGCGGACTAAAACTGAAACTTACATTTTGAATACCGGATTGTTGCAATAATTCCTGGCGAAAAATTTCTATTTTCGATTTACTCACACTGTCGCCGGGAACAGGCACATTCACAATTGCATTTTTATCAAAACCCATTGGCTGAGTTTGAAAAAAATTCATCTGGCTCAAAACAACCAGTGTTCCGATAATTAAAATTTGAGCAATAGTAAATTGAAGAACAACTAATCCTCTTCTTAAAGAAATTCCTCCTGCAGATTTAGAACTTATTTTACTTTTCAAAGCGTTAACAGGATTAAAACCGGATAAAATAATTGCAGGATAAAATCCAGATAACAGAGTTACTGAAATTGCAACTGCAGATAAAAATAAAATGATCATTGCAACCTGCAGCAAACCCTGTTCAAGAGGAATGTTTAATAATAAACCAAGATAAGGTAAAGCGATTCGCGCGACCAGGCATGCAAGCACGATGGAAAAAATGGTAATCAAAAATGTTTCTCCCATAAATTGAGACAGCAATTGCAAACGATTTCCACCCAGCACTTTTCTTATGCCTACTTCTTTGGATCGATTGACAGCCTGCGCTGTGGCAAGGTTGATAAAATTTACGCATGCAATCATCAAAAGAAATAAACCTACCAATGCTAAAGCTGTAATAAGTTCTTTGCTGAAAGTGCGTTCATTATAATTTCCGAAGTTGCCGTCAAAGTGAATTTGATTTAATGGTTGCAGCAAATAAGAATTTTTGATATCGGAGCTGCCATCATCTTTTACATGCTTTTTTCTGAATGCCGGCAACAATGAACTGATTTGTTGCGCAGAAACATGAGGAGCTAAAACAATAAGACAATTATCATCGCTGGAAGTGCTTCCCCAATCTGTGCTGTTCGCCTCCTGGTTCGTTTTAAAAGATATGACAATTTGAAAAGGGAAATCGGAATTTACAGGCATATCATCAATAACGCCTGCAACTTTTAATGTTTCCTTGTTTTCATGGTTGATAATTTTACCAATCGCTTGTTTCCAATCGCCAAAATATTTATCTGCAATTCTTTTAGAAAGAACAACTGTGTTCGGATCAGATAAAGAAGTTTTCGGATTTCCCGCCAGCCATTTTGCGTCAAGAATATCAAACACCTGTGGCTGCGCGTAAAAAATATTCGACTCTTTAAATTTTTTACCATTTTGATTATCCGGCACTATAACCAGGTTTCCACCGCTGCCTAAAATTGTTCCGACTGCTTCCAACTGTGAAAAATCTGTTCGCAGCGCATCACCAACAGGAATGGAAACACCGCTGGTATAATCAATATTTCCAGCCCGGTTAAATTGTGTAACAACTCTGTAAATACGATTTTTCTTTTTATGAAAATTATCAAAGCTTGTTTCAAATTCTATAACAAGAAATATAAGCAGGCAAGATGCAATGCCAATCGTTAATCCGAGCACATTAATAAAAGTGAAACTTTTATTACGAACTAAATTTCTGAATGCAGTTTTGAAATAATTTTTAAGCATAAAAAAATTTCTGATTTTGAGATGTTGTGATTTCTTTAATTCTGTTTATTCGTT
>DATHPY010000459.1:0-4347 GCA_035483315.1 Puia sp.
TCTTTTGCCGGTAATCAAATCAGGATATCCATCACCGTTAATATCTGCCATCGCCATTCCGTGTGATTGTGAAAATTGATTAAAGATGAGATGATGTTTCCAAATTTCATTGCCGTTTTCATCTTTCGTTTTTTCATGCCACCATATTCCGTATTTGTGCGCTGATGCACTTATCAGGTCTTTATTTCCATCACCATTTACATCGAGCAAATACATTTGCGAACAATCTTCTCCAAAATCTACAGCATGAAATTTCCAGTTCGGTTGTTTCAGATCAGCGGGCATTTCCCACCAACCTTTTGTAATAATAACATCCGGTCTGCCATCACCGTTCATATCTGCAAAACCAAGTCCGTGCGTGTACCTGTTGGTTCCGGTATCTCCTTTTGCAATTACAAACCTTTGCCAGGTTGTGTCGCCTTTTTTTGAGGGCGATTTCATCCATATCATTTCTTTGGCGATCGGATCATTGCATAAAATATCTGGTCTGCCATCGCCGTCAACATCAACAAAAGCAGGCGACTCATTTCCTGCATTGGCAAGAATAGTATGCATCTTCCAATGATCGGAATTATTTTTCGGATTCTCGTACCAAACTGCTTCTTCGCCGGGAAGACTGATGCGAATGACGTCAATCCATCCATCCTGGTTCACATCCATATTAAAATTTAAAAAAGAATTGCTGAACCCGGTGGCCGGAAAAAATTGTTGCGGGGCGGTGATCTCATGTCTGGTCCAGTTTGGCGCTTCAAACCAAAAAGCGCCGGCGATGATATCCAATTTGCCATCATTATTTACATCGCCAACGGTAACACCTTCCGAAATAAAATCGTTGGTGATAATGTGTTTAATAAATGTTGGCTCTACTTTTTGTGCAAATATTTGAAGTGAGCCGGAAAATAATATGATGAATAGTAATGAACGCATATTAATAGTTGAAATCAGTTATCGAAGTAAAAACTTTTTATTGATAGATTTAAAACTATTCAGGAATTTTATAGTTGACATTATATCACATTTTAAAAAAGCTGCTTATGAAATTCTTATTTAGTTTATTGATTGTTTTAAATGCCTCCGCATTATTTGCGCAAAAAGATGCAACAATTTCTCTGAAATCCATATTGCTTGAACAATTAAAAACCACGCACAATGTAAAAGACTGGTTCGTCCCCGCTGACACTGCCATTGCCGGGCTGACTGCCGAGCAAGCGAACTGGAAAGACAGTACGAGCAATCATTCCATCGCGCAACTTACCACGCATCTTATTTTCTGGAACAAACAATCACTAGACAAATTTGAAGGAAAGAAGCCAGATGCATTCAGTGGAAATAATAAAGAAACATTTACAAAAGTTGATGATAAAAGCTGGGCAGCCGCCATTAAAGAATTAGACGATGTGCTCACAGAATGGGAACATGCCGTGCAAGCCGCCGATGAAAAAAAATTGCAGGGCTGGTACTCGACCATTGCGCATATTGGAACACATAACGCTTATCACATCGGGCAAATTTTATACATCCGCAAAATGAAAGGTTGGTGGAATGATGATAATGGAGTGAAGTAGAGAAATGTAAAATGTAGACCCAAGTAGCCCAAGTTCGAACTTTATATTCAACGATTTAAAAATCATTCGAGATTTGTAAAATTATTTTTTACTATGGATTCGTGTTTTTTTCAAAGATTTATAAACCTGCTAAATATTTCAACCTAAGTATTTCGATCTTTCTTTTAAAAGACTTGAAAATAATTCAGGAATTATAAGAACAGTCACTATCATTCTTAATAACCTGCGATGAAGTGTTGAGCATACCGGATTCTTTAATATCTTTACCAGGATCCATGGCTCAAACTCGTCAATTAGCTGCAATCATGTTCACCGATATTGTCGGTTACACCTCTTTGATGGGCGAAGATGAAAAAAAAGCTTTCGATTTATTGCGGAAAAACCGCGAATTACAAAAACCACTGGTCAGTCAATTTAATGGCAAATGGATAAAAGAATTGGGAGATGGGGTTTTAGCAAGTTTTCAAACAGTTACTGATGCAGTTGCGTGCGCAATGAAAATACAACTTGCTTGTTCCGCAATTATAGATCTCAAACTTCGTATAGGAATCCATCTGGGAGAGGTTGTTTTTGAAGACAATGATGTTTTTGGAGATGGGGTAAATATTGCTTCGCGTCTTCAGGCATTGGCTCCAGTCGGAGGTATTTATATTTCCGAGTCTGTTTTTCGCAACATAGCTAATCAGAAAGACATGGAAACCGAATTTGTAAAAGAGGAGGTTTTGAAAAATGTAAAACATCCTGTAAAAATATATCAACTCAAAAAGCACGATCTATATACGAGACTAACCTATGGTTCAAAAATTGCAGACAAAAAAATCCCTGATAGAAAACCAGTTGAGAAATCAATTGCTGTATTGCCATTTATAAACATGAGCAATGATCCTGAACAGGAATATTTTAGCGATGGTATTTCGGAAGAAATAATTAATTCACTCGTGCAGCTTCCTCAACTCAGAGTAGTTGGTCGCACTTCAGCTTTTTCTTTCAAAGGAAAAAATGATGACCTTAGAACGGTTGGCGAAAAACTTGGCGTAACAAATATATTGGAAGGCAGTGTGCGAAAAGCCGGAAACAGAATAAGAATCACTGCGCAATTGATAGAAGTTTCAAATGGCTTTCACGTATGGTCGCAAAAATTCGACAGAGAACTGATTGATATTTTTGATGTGCAGGATGAAATATCCAAAGCCATCGTTGATCAACTAACAGCCGAGTTTACAAAGTTGGAAAATCCTGCGGTTGCAAAATCAACTACAAAAAATGTAGAAGCGTATAATCTCTTTTTAAAAGGCCGTTTTTACTGGAGCAAGCGCACCGAAGATGGATTGAAAAAAAGTATTCAGTTTTATGAAGAAACCATCAGCATGGATCCGAATTATGCAGCGGCCTATGCAGCAATCTCCGACAGCTATTCGTTGCTTTGCGCATATCATATTCTTGCACCGCAAGATTCAATATTAAAAGCCCGCGAAATTGCGAAGAAAGCAGTAGCCATCGACGAATTTTTGGCAGAAGGATATGAAGCTATGGGACATGTTGAACTGCTGTACGATTGGAACTGGAATAGTGCGCGGCAAAGTTACGAGCAAGCTATAAAACTAAATCCCAGTTATGCCACGGCCCTTCAGCGACACGCGTTACTCGCGGCGCTTTTCGACAAGCATGAAGAAGCATTGGAAGAAATTATGACTGCTGTTCATTACGAACCGCTTTCACTGATCATTAATACAGACGTTGCAATTATTTATTTTATTCAGAGAAATTACGACGCAGCGATTAATAAATGTTTGGGGGTGTTTGAGATTGATTCGAATTTTGGCGTGGCGTTATTCGTAATCGGATTATGCTATGAACAACTTGGCCAATTTGATGAAGCGATAAATTATTTTCAAAAAGCATGGAATTTATCCGGCAATCATATTGCGCTCGGCGCTTTGATTCATGCATTTGGCAAATCCGGCAAAAAAGAAGATGCACTTAATTTATTGAACAAGTTGAAGAATGCTGCTGAAAATATTTATATCTCGCCTTACACATTTGCGTGTGCTTATTTGGGATTGGGTGAATTAGAAACTGCGCTGGAATTTATGGAAAAAGCTGTTGAAACCCATTCAGTGTGGTTGATCCATCTTCATATGAAATCCGATCCACGAATGGATCCGCTTCGCGAAGAATTGCGTTTTCAATATTTACTCGCGCAAATGGGATTGCATTAAATAAATAGAACTTCTTAAAATTTTTAAAACGTAGTCCCGCCCAGAATCGACGACATTAATACATTGTGTTATATATAAATACTTTGTAATGGTATAGTCTAATTAGTTTAAACATAGTTTAAACTTTTGATCACTTCAATCTAAACCTTCAAAAAATTCTGATACTGTCATTCCAAATGCCTTTATCACTTTGAGCAGACTAGAGTATCGTAAGTCCTCTCCTTTTTCATATCTACCAAATTGCGCCCTGGATATTTCATTTTCATAAGCGAAGTATTCATATGAAGTATAGCCCTTATCAATTCTTAATTGCTTGATTCTTTTACCAAGCTTTTCTAATTCTTGATCAATAGACAATTCTTTCTTCTTGATCTTTTTAGCAGGCTTTCCTTTCATTGAATAAAATAAAGAAATAGGCTGCTTCTGCGTTACCACTAATAAGACACTACTAATAAGTAGCTATTTTTTTTATATTTGTTTCCTACTTTGAACCGCAAATAACACAACCTTAAATCAACACCACTAAAAAAATAGCATTTCACGTTTTTTTATTTATAACCCTT
>DATHPY010000460.1:0-10163 GCA_035483315.1 Puia sp.
TGAAGACTAAAATTTCAGGTAATGGTATAATCTTTTGTTTGGCGCTGAGTTCAGTTTTGTATTTTATAGGTTGTGTTAAAAGCAATATACCCAATACAACAACTACTTCAAATTCGATAAAAACCATAATTGCCAATTCAACCAACGCCACTTTATTAGATACAGCCTTTACCAGGGCGGGATTAGATTCAGTGTATACATATGGAGGACCATTTACTTTTTTTGTTGCTACAGATGGAGCTTTTATAATGGCTGGAATTACGGATTCTGTCTTTGATAATTTGCCGGACAGTCAGCTAAAAAAAATTATTTTATATAACACGCTTCCTTTAAATAGTTTGCCTGGTCAATTGCCTACAGGAACAAATGTATCTGTACAGACAATTTCAGGCGATTCCGTTTTTATTACCAATAATAATAGTAATGGATCAGACATGTTCATTAATGGTATTCAGATAGAATCCACAGGGCTGATTGCAAGCAATGGGGTTATTGACGCTGTTGCAAAATTAGTTTTGCCACCAGCAGGCACCATATTACAAGTTGCACAAGCCGATACATCTTTTAGTTATTTTGCTGCAGCAGTTGCGCGTACAAGTGCAGGACAAACTGATATTGGAAGTATCTTATCTAACGGAAATGTATATACGCTTTTTTTGCCGGACAATAACGCTTTTCGCGGCGCCGGATATGCAACCACAGCAGATGTGAGCGCTGCAAATCCCGACAGTTTGGCTACTATATTGTTATATCATATTTTGCCAAAACGTGTTTTTACATCCGATTTTCAATCAGCGCAAACGCAGCAAACTTTACTGACTAATAAAACAGTTACTTACGGACTTTTGGGAGGTTCTGCATACGCGGTGTCGGGTTTCGGAAATTCAGGACCTTCAATTGTTCTTTTCTCCAATATTATGGCACACAATGGCGTTATACAGGTGATTGGTCAGCTTTTAATACCATGACGTTAACACATGAAATTGCACCGCTGAACTCTGTTAAAACCAATGTATGAAAGTTAATATTTTGAACAAACGTGTTGTTATACTATTATTTGCTGCGATAATTATTTTTATTGGTTGCGTTAAAAATTCTACAACCACGCCGCCCGTGGCAAGTCCTACTGTTGCGCAAACAATTAAAAGCGGAACAAATACCACCCTTTTTAATGCTGCATTGGTAAGAACCGGACTTGATACTGTTTTGAATAACCTTGATTCGAATGTTACCGTATTTATTGTCACCGACCAAACAATGGGTTTATATGGTTTAGGCGCTACAGTTATTGATACGATGAATGTCGATACTCTTAAAAGGATATTGGAGTATTGTATTATTAATAGTAAAATTCCATTTGGAAATAATTATCCTGCTAATGTTTTAACTAATCTCAATACACAAATTTCTAATGGTGATTCTGTGTTTATTACAGATACTTTAGGAGGCGTTTTTGTAAACGGAATAAGTGTGCCAACCACGAATGTGGGTGCAAAGAATGGATATCTTGATGTTTTGGCACAACCGTTATTTCCACCGGCAGGAGCAATTTTACAAGTTATCCAGGCAGATACTACGTTAAGTTTTTTTGATACTGCAGTTGCACTAACTGCCGGCGCTACTAATAATAATATACAGGCGCTTTTAACAAGCGGAAATATTTACACCGTGTTTGTACCTAACAATAATGCATTTAGAAATGCCGGTTACTCAAGGGTTGACACCGTAAATGTAAATACTTTGGCCAATTTTTTAGCTTACCATATTGTTGCCGGTCGTTATTTTACTTCTGATATGAGTATAGCATTGGCCAATTCGCTTGTTACAAACGATACAACAACAAAAGCAACAATATCCACACTTCCTGATAGTGCAATAAAAGTTACATTGGGGCTTAATTACCAGGTTGAGGGTGCCGCCGATTCAGTTGCTGCAAATGTGTACGCACCAAATATTATGGCACACAATGGAGTGATTCACAAAATTGACAGGGTGTTATTGCAGTAGTTTTTTTATTTTGAACCTTTTTAGAGATGACATCTTTTTAAAAGATGTCATCTCTTGTATTCTTTGCTGAAACAAAAAAGTTATTTTTTTATAGCTCGTAAAATTTCTCTTTTGTGAGGAGGTCCTGGTAATTTTTCAACAACAAATCCTGCGGCTTGCATTGCGCGTTGAACGCTGCCTTTGCTGCAATATGTTACCAACATTCCATTTGGGTTAAGCGCGGCAAATAATTTTGTAAAAATTTCTTCTGTCCATAACTCAGGTTGTGCACGCGGAGCAAATGCATCATAAAAAATAATGTCGGATAATTTATTAAAAATATAATTCTGTAATGGTACCTGACTTTTTTTAAAACTAAAAAAAGAATTTATCAAGATTTCTTTTTCCGATTCGCAATTATGCAATTCAATAAAAGTTGATCTCAGATCTGGTCTTTCTAACCGTTCGCAATAATTCAATTTTTCAAAGAGTTGATCTTCTAAAAAATGTTCATCAATTGTTTCATAATAAATTTTCTGTTTGTTTTCATCTGCACTAATTAAGGTTAATAGCGAATTTAATCCTGTGCCAAAACCCATTTCAAAAATATTGACGCAGGATTTTTGATTTAATAATCGTTTCAATCCCGATTCTATATAAACGTGTTTTGATTCCCGGATCGCTCCATATCTTGAATGATAGGTAATATTGGTTTGGTCAATTGCAATTGAGTGAGAACCATCTTCAGTTATGATTATTTCCCGTTTCATCGTCACAAATTTAAAATCTATTTTTACTAAAATTGTGTATTGAAATTACTCAACGATGATGAATGGATCTGTGAAAGAGAAAGGCAAGATTCTTTAACCTTAGTAGCAAATTTTAAAAAAAACGGTTTATGGATAATAAGGTTATGCCAATAGCGAGTTTTTCTACTAAGGGTTCGAGACTTTCATTATAAATTGCAGTAACGGAATTTTTGTAAAGATAGATTCGCAACCTGAAGTTCAACAGAAAATCAAAAGTACAAGAGTGCGACGCAACGATGTCCAAGAAAGAACAAATGCCCGGAACAAAAAAATTAAAAACCTTACAATTTCATTGTGCTATTGAGTAATTGGCTAATTAAGAAATTAAAATTATGGAATACGTTTCTCATCTTTCCAAAGATAAAAAATTTAAAAAGCTAATTGAAGGGCGCGGACCTTTCAAACTGAAAAAAAGAAAACATATTTATTTGCATTTGTGCAGTTCAATTATGAGCCAGCAGCTTTCAACAAAAGTGGCTCACGTAATTCACAAACGGTTTCTTGCTTTGTTTGAAACAAAAACACCAACGCCGGAACAAATATTGGCGATTGCTCCGGAAAAATTGCGCGCCATCGGTTTATCAAATGCCAAAGCAAGTTATGTGCACAACGTGGCGCGATTTGCAGTTGAAAAAGGAATGGACTACAAGCATTTGAATAAACTCACCAACGATGAAGTTATAAATTATCTCACCGAAATTAAAGGCGTTGGAAGATGGACAACAGAAATGCTGCTGATGTTTACGCTTGGACGAGAAGATGTTTTTGCAGTTGATGATTTGGGAATTCAAAACGCGATGATCAAATTATATAAGTTAGATAACAGCAATAAAAAAGAATTGAGGGAGAAATTATTGAAGCTTTCTGAAAAATGGAGTCCTTACAGAACCTACGCCTGTCTTCACTTGTGGCATTGGAAAGATAATAAACCTATTTAATTGATAATTGAAAATTGAGATGGATAATATAAATTCAATTATTATTCACCATTCACTATTTCGGTAATCCATTTGCCGGAACAGAAACCGGGCCGGAAACATTTCTGAATGTGTACCAACTTAGATCCTGCGCGGCCTGCAATCCGTCTTTTGCAAATAATTGCGTTCCGTCTTTTTTAAAAATATGCGAAGGCTTATCGTTATAGAGAAGTTGCTTTTTTTTATCCCACCACAATTCATTTGTTTTTAGCGTGTCGCCGGTGATGGAGTTTTTTACAACAACACTGTCGCGTAAAAAAACCCTGTCGTCGTACTGATAATATTTTCCGTATTTCGCGTCCATTTTGGTTTGAATGCGCATGGTGTCGTTATAAAAATCAACGTGCAGTGTTTTTGGAAATTCGACATAGGGGGAATCTGTTAAGTAGCGCACCATGTATGGTGATGTTAATTTTGCTTTCACCTTCGCGGCAACACTGTAATAACTTTCAATGTCTCTTCCTGTTTCAACGCCAATTTGTTTTTTGCGGAGAGAAGGAATGCTTTTGATATTATTTTCACACGCAAAAAATATGAATGCAAAAAAGGAAAAAAACAGGAAACAGTATTTTTGTTTTATCTGCAATGAATTATTGATTGAATTCGCTGAGGGCATAAAGCCCTTTATAAATTAAGTACGGGTCGGCGAATATCTTATTTTTCAATCGGTCGGCGAAATAATGAATATCTCCGCCGCTTAAAAGCACGTTAAAGTTGTTGTACTTCTCTCTGTAAGCATCAATAGTGCCGTCAATTTCTTTTGCCATTCCGATAATGACGCCGCTGAGAATATTTGTTTTAGTGTCATAACCAACCAGCGGAAAATTCCACTCAGGTTTTACAAGCGGAAGTTTTGCGGTGAAAGTATGTAAAGCTTTAAAACGCATTTCCATGCCAGGCGAAATCCCTCCTCCTAAAAATTCATGTTTTTTATTGATGAAATTATAAGTGATCGCGCTGCCTAATCCAATGACAAGATTATTTTTTCCGGGAAAAACATTTACTGCGGCAACAACAAGAGCAAGCCTGTCCGCGCCAATAGTATCGGGTTTGCCAACTGGAGTTGTTACGGGAATTTTAGAAAGATGATTTAATTTATGAAAATGAGTTTCGCGCTGCAACAAGTTTTCAATTGCCGGATTGTGATCTATTACAGAAGATAAAATAGATTTTTCCGGTTTGTATTTTTGAATAATTGCGTGAATGGTTTCTTCATTATCATTATCCAATAAAATTTCTTCACTGAATTTTCCATCGGAAAAAACCGCGCATTTTAATCGTGTGTTACCAAAATCGAAACATAATGTTACTGACATAGATTAATGTTCAAAATCGAATGATGATAAATTTTTAAAATGCCCGTTCAACTTAACTCTTTTTTTCAGTGTTTCCATTTCAGCAATTACGGGAAGAACTTTAGCCAAATGTCTTTTCAAATATTCCTGGCGCTGGTCTTCTCTCAATAAACATAAAAGCGCATATTCTTCCTCGAGCGATAAGCCGGAATGATGACCAATATCATAAGCATTTATTTCTTCGTCGCGTTTTTTAAAATCTTTTTCAATCTTTAATAGCTTATGCAATTGCCTCAAAGCGTTTAATACTTTTATTATCAGCTCACGGTTATGTGTATCCGTTATATTTTCAGGATAATTCACTATTGCGCCGCTATACAATTTATCAGGCACCCGTTTAATTACTTCAAGTATCCGGAAAACGCTTTCGCCCTTTGTTTTAATATCCATTTCACCGTTTTCGCTGGTGCTTACAATTTCAGTGATGTACATTAATGTGCCAATTTCACTAACCTTATCGTTAATTACCGTTGGAATACCGAATGGTTTTTTATCAGCGTAACATTCGTTGATCAGTTGCTTATAGCGAGGCTCGAATATGTGTAAATTGAGACTTTCACCAGGATACACCACAATACCTAATGGAAATATGGGAATAAAATTCGTCATGCTGTTATTTTAATCAAACTAAAGTTTATCGCAACAACAAAAATACACTATGAAAATAAAAGGAAAACAACTGAAACGATAATATATTTTTAGGTATGCAATCAGCTTTTATTAATTTTGAAGCAGCCGTAAATAAAGAGATCAGCCAAACCTGTCATCAGTTATATTTTTTATGAAGATTTCTCTTGTGATTTCCTTCTACAAAAGAATTGATTTTCTAGAGCTAATATTAATGGCTCTTGAACGTCAATTGTATAAAAATTTTGAGGTGATCATTGCAGAAGATGATAATTTTCTTGAAACAAAAAAATTTCTTGAACAAATTTCAAAAATACTTTCTTTTAAAATATTGCATGTTTATCAAAAAGAAGACAGAGGCTTTAGAAAAAATGAAATGCTTAATAAAGCGATAACTGTTTCAAGCGGGGAAATTATTATAATTATTGATGGCGATTGTATTTTGCACAGAGCATTTTTTAAAGAATATATCAGGGAAGCAGAAGATAAAACAATTCTTTTTGGGAGAAGAGCATTGCTCAGCGAATCATTTACAAATAAATTATTGAATTCAAAAAAATTAGCTAAACTAAATGTGTTGAATTTGATCTGGAATAAATCTTCGAGGGTTGAAGACGTTTTTTATTTGCCGTTAATACCTGAGTTTTTAAAAAAGAAAAGAGATAAAGGTGTGCAGGGAAGTAATATGGGTTTTTTCAAAAAAGATATCCTGTCCATCAATGGGTTTGATGAAGATTATCAAAGAGCAACTGCCGGCGAGGATGATGATATTGAATGGAGATTTAGAATAGCAGGATATAAATTCAAATCAATGAAGCATAAAGCACTTCAATATCATTTGTATCATAAATTTAATTATTCAAAAACAGAAAGCATACACAATCTTGCTATCATGAAAGAAAAAATGCAGGCAGGAAATGTTTTTTGTTTAAAAGGCATAAATAAATATGCTGACCAGGTTATTGAAGAATTTATAGAGTATTGATTTTTGACCGAACTAAAACTTACACTCGTTTGAAACTTCATCATACAAAAACAGGAATATCAATTCTCGAAATGAATTTTGAACGTAACTGGCGCGGAGGTGAACGCCAGACACTTTATACTATGATTGGGTTTAAAAATGCCGGATTTCATGTTTCATTATTATGCAAAAAAAACAGCGAGCTTGATATAAGAGCGAAGCATGAAGGATTTAAAACTTTCGGTTTCAATAATATTTTCAGCGCTTTTTTTTTCCTTGTTTTTAAATGTAGAAAGTATAATGTACTGCACGCGCAAACTTCACACATACTAACTTATGCGGTTCTTTCAAAAATTTTTAACGGAGCTAAAATAATTTTTACACGCCGGATTTTTAAAATACCCACGGGAGTATTTACAAAATGGAAATATAAACGAACAGACAAGATCGTTGCCATCAGCCCGGCTGTTCAAAAAGTAATGGAAGATTTTACCGAGAAAAATGTGTTAATGATATCTGATATTGTTATAGAAAAAAAATTGGATGCACAGCGTGCAAAAAAACTTGTTGAAGAACTGAATATAAAAACAGCAGCATTTATTTTAGGAACAACTGCTGCGCTGACGAAAGAAAAAGCTCCGGTTGTGATGATCGAAACAATTCGTTTATTAAGATCGAAAAGAAAAGATTTTGTGTTTCTACATTTTGGAACCGGCGAATTGGAAACTGGAATGAAAAAACTCGTTGAAGAATACGATCTTGCAAACGTGTATTATTTAGTTGGCTTCAAAGAAAATGTTGAAGACTTTTTTTCAATATTAAATGTGTTTGTGATGAGCTCCGAATTGGAAGGATTAGGTAGCAGTGTATTGGACGCATTTATGTATAAGGTGCCGGTTGTGTCAACAGATGCGGGCGGATTGCATGAATTATTGCAGGATGGAAGAGGAATATTGTGCAAAAAAAATTCTCCTGAATTATTAGCTTCGGGAATTGAACAATTGCTTGCAAATCCGGAAATGATTGCAAATGCGACAGACAAAGCTTTTGAATATGTTAAGCAATTTCATAGTCTTGAATACATCACAAAACAATATGCGAATCTTATTGAAGAATTGTAAAAATTAATTTTTATCGCTAATTCATCTAACATAGAAAAAATATTGCAGGGAGATAATAAAGCTATTGCAAGAACAATCAGTTTGATTGAAAATGAAACTGGCGGCTACAAAGAAGTATTGAGATCTTTGCCGCAAAATAATGTGCCTGTTATTGGAATTACCGGCCCGCCGGGTGCAGGAAAAAGTACAATAACAGATCTGCTTATTGGAAAATTGAAAAAGGATGATAAAAAAATTTCAGTGCTCTGCGTTGATCCGTCTTCTCCTTTTAGCAAAGGCGCGTTGCTTGGCGATCGTGTGCGCATGAATAAATGGTATAATGACGCCAATGTGTTTATCCGTTCATTTGCGACAAGAGGTTCACTCGGCGGCTTGCATCCGAAAATTATTGAAATAACAGAATTGATAAAAGCGACACCGACTAATTACATCATCATTGAAACAGTTGGCGTAGGACAAAGCGAAGTGGAAATTGCCGCTCTTGCAGATGTTACTATTGTGGTTCTTGTACCGGAAGCAGGTGATGACATACAAATTATGAAAGCAGGGCTGATGGAAATTGCAGATATTTTTGTAGTGAATAAATACGACAGGCCAGATGCAGATCGGTTTATAATGAATTTAGAAATGATGCGAAATTATAGCACTGCTCACAATGATATTCCGATCATAAAAATGATTGCCACGGAACAAAAAGGGATTGAAGGACTTGTATCTGCAATCGAAAATAAACTAGCGTTAAAGAATAACCGAAAATAAAACAGGAGTTTCATATTCTATTTTGAAACATAATTTTCTATCGGTAACCTGTTGGCGATGGATCGTGCGAGAGTCATTTCATCTGCATACTCAAGCTCACCGCCAAATGCAATTCCCCTTGCAATCGTTGTTATTTTAACCGGGGATGACTGTAGTTTTTTCTGAATATAATATATTGTAGTGTCGCCCTGGATGTTTGGACTCAATGCAAAAATAATTTCAAGAATATTTTCTTTATTAACACGGCTGATCAGCGATTGTATATTTAATTGATCTGGACCTATTCCATCAAGAGGTGAAATAATTCCACCGAGTACATGATATGTGCCATTATATTGTTGTGTGCTTTCAATGCTGATTACATCGCGGATATTTTCTACAACACAAATCATTTCCTGCTTGCGCATGGAGTTTGCGCAAATGGAACAAATATCTGCATCAGCAATATTATGGCAACGCTGGCAAAATTTAATTTCGTTTCGCATTTTAATAATTGCTTCTCCAAGATCGTGAACGGCAATTTCATTTTGCTTTAGTAAATGCAACACTAAACGCAACGCTGTTTTTTTACCAACTCCGGGAAGTTTGGCAAATTCATTTACCGCATTTTCAACAAGTGTAGAAGAGAATTGCATAGCGCAAAGTTAATAGAAAGATGCCAGTTACCAGTTGCTTGTTGCGGGCAAACTGGTTACAGTGTTATATCAAAATCATTATCCCAACTTGATTTAATATTTAGCTCATTATTTTTGTTATTGAAATTCACCCGTTCAACTTTTTCCGGTTGTTTATGCTTGCCAAAAAATTCACCGGGATCCCAAACTCCATTTTTATTATCGTCGTATAAAATAATGATTTTGTATTGACCTGGTAAAAAGAGCGCTCTTTTAAATTGTCTTGAGGTAAGCGGATATGAATATTTAATTTCTTCTCCCCTCATAAATTCAAGCACGGGATTTTTTTTGAGATCGAGATTATAAAAAGTTAAACTTAAAGCGCCATACTCGCTTTCTTTTTTTGTTGTAAAAGCGATGGTATCTATTTTAAGAAGCATTCTTCCCGAGCTATCCTGTGCAAAATCTTTCTGAGCAATAATATTGTATTTGGTTTCCATGTCCCATTTGTAAACAAGCTGGATGGTTTTGTGGGTGGTATCTTTATCTGTAATGAAGTGATAATTTTTCAGATCTTTATATTGCTCATCGGTGAATCTTATTTTGGTAGAATCAAAAGTTTTTAATGCTGTTGCAAAGCTTAATTCCAGATTGCCCAAAACATCCAATCTGCCATCGTTAAGATTTGTTTTTAAGATCAATCGTTTGTCTTTCTCTTTTTCCTTTTGTTCTTTTGCAGAAGGTTTTGCAACAGGAGCGGCGCTATTCGTTTTTTTTGTGTTTGCTTCTTCTTCATAAGCGTACAAAGTAACGGATGGAGTTTCCCGTTTTATTTCCACAGGATTATCTGCGAATGCAAATAAGTCGCTTTTAGAAAAATATTTTCTTGAATTACTTTGATCTTTTAATGCATACACCGCATAAGTGCCGGGCGCAACATAATTAAATGTA
>DATHPY010000461.1:0-3937 GCA_035483315.1 Puia sp.
TATTTTAAAAAAGGAGATTCATTTAATATTTCTCATTGGCAAGTACTTGCGATCATTGATACTCTTCCTTATAATGTCGTCGATTCAGATTCGTCGGGCGCAACATTTACAAAAGAAGGCGTGATCACAAATTATTCGGGAAATTCTTTTCATATTAATATTACGCGCTCGGTTCATATTCTTTCCAGATCATCTGTGGAAGATCAATTGCACATTTCTATTCCTCAAACAATAAAATTTGTTGCTTATGAAAGTAATAATGAAATTAAAAATACCGGTGATGATTGGAAAAAAGAAAACGGCTTGCCTTCGATATGGTTGCTGAGTATGATGACGCCTTCCGATGAGACAGGAGTTTGTATCCCTTTTGAAAAAAACAAAAACTCACGTCAATATATAACCGATAATTATTTTGGATCAGTTCCGGCAGAGAGACTTGTTATTAAAGACAGCGTTCTTTTTTTAAAATGCGACGGAAAACACAGAAGTAAAATTGGATTGTCACCTGTTATCGCCAAACCATTTGCAGCAAGCTTTGATTTCAAACGAAACATTCTTACGATTCTTCATTTTGAAATTGATAAGAACGCCGCGTACGTAAATTCCAAATGGGAAATACAGAAAGAACCATTTAAAGGCGACGTGATCAATTCATACAATGATGGACCTTTGGCGGATGGTTCACAATTGGGACCATTTTATGAAATCGAATCTTCATCGCCGGCGAAAGAATTAAAAAAAGGAGAGTCGCTTGTTCACAAACAAATGATCTGTCATTTTGAAGGTGATTATCAATCGCTGAATGCAATCGCTCAGAAATTATTAGGAATTGATCTTGATGAAATAAAAAGCTCACTTCATTTATAAACAATAAAAAATGAAATTGTACAAACTGAAAAGTTTTGCGTTGCTGGAATATGACGGAGAATATTTTTCGGTAAATCAAAAATGGGATGATCTGATAAACCGGGAAGATCTGCATGGTTTTTTGACCAGCGAAAAAGTGACTGCGCATTTAATTTCAGCCAAATCAGCAAAAAAATTATTGGAAGAAGAAATATTGCCGCCAATAGGATCGCAGGAAGTTTGGGCAGCAGGTGTAACGTATATGCGTAGCCGAAATGCGAGAATGGAAGAGTCGAAGGAATCCGGCGGCGCAAGCTTTTACGATAAAGTGTATGAAGCAGAAAGGCCTGAATTATTTTTTAAATCCTTTGCGCATCGTGTTGCCGGCCATAACCAACAAGTTTATATTCGCAAAGATTCTTCATGGAATGTTCCTGAACCGGAGCTGACATTATTTATTAATTCTTCGGGAAATATCCAGGGCTATACAATTGGTAATGATATGAGCTCACGAAGTATTGAAGGAGAAAATCCACTTTATCTTCCGCAGGCAAAAATGTACGAGCGGAGCGCAGCGCTTGGTCCATGTTTGTTCATTTCTAAAGAGCGTATCTCAGCAAACACAAAAATTTCTATACAAATATTGCGGGATAATAAAATTGTGTTTGACGAGTTTGCGGAGATAAGCAGGATGAAACGTTCTTTTAAAGAACTTATTGGCTTTTTATATCGCGAATATTCCTTTCCCCATGGATGTTTTTTAATGACTGGTACCTGCCTCGTGCCTGGCAATGACTTCACACTCCTCGAAAATGATAAAGTAATAATAACAATTGACAATATCGGAACTTTATCAAATACAGTAGCCTTTAACGGTAGATAATTTCGAAATATTTTTTTATTCTAAAAATAAATGTTATTTTGACACGTATTCTTGCTATATGAGGAAAGGAAATTTCGTTATTGGTGTTGATTACGGCACAGATTCCGTGCGCTCGGTCATTGCAGACGCGGGCAACGGGAAAGAAATATCCTCAGCAGTTTTCAAATATCCCCGGTGGAATGACGGTTTATTTTGCGATCCGTCAATAAATCAATTCAGGCAACATCCTTTAGATTATGTTGAAGGTTTAGAACAGACGATCAAACAATGTATCGCTCTCGCAGGGAAAACAGTAGCAGAAAATATCCGGGCTATTTCTATTGATACAACGGGTTCGACACCGGTTGCAGTAAATGAACAAGGCACGCCGCTCGCACTTTTGCCTGAATTTAAAAATGATCCGGACGCAATGTTTGTGTTATGGAAAGACCACACAGCTGTTAATGAAGCGGCGGAAATAAACGCACACGCAAAAAAATTTGATATTGACTATTTGCAATTCGTCGGCGGTATTTATTCTTCGGAATGGTTTTGGGCTAAACTGCTTAATGTTTTGCGGCATAATTCTTCGGTTAGGCATGCCTGTTATTCATGGGTTGAGCATTGCGACTGGATACCATTTTTATTAACAGACGGCAAACACGTTTCGCAAATGAAACGCGGCGTTTGTGCGGCGGGACATAAAGCATTGTGGGCGGAAGAATTTGGCGGATTGCCTCCTAATGATTTTTTTAATTCGCTCGATCCTTTACTCAATTGTTATACGTCAAGACTATTTACTAAAACATATACCGCTGACAAACCCGCGGGAAATCTTTCTGCAGCATGGGCAGAAAGACTTGGTTTGTCAACTGATGTTATTATTGGTGTCGGCGCTTTTGATGCGCACATGGGCGCAGTCGGCGGACAAATTGAGCCTTATCATTTGAGTAAAGTGATGGGCACATCAACCTGCGATATGTTGGTTGCGCCATTAAATGAAGTGAAAGGAAAATTGGTAAAAGGAATTTGCGGTCAGGTTCCCAGCTCGGTTATTCCGGGAATGATGGGGATGGAAGCAGGCCAATCAGCTTTCGGTGATGCTTATGCGTGGTTCAAAAATATTTTAAGTTTTCCCTTACATAATTTATTATCTCAGTCTGCGCTAATTGATACGAACACAGCAAAAAAAATATCAGAAGAAATTTCAAATAAAATTATTCCTGAATTAAGTAATAAATCTGCTCAGCTTCCTTTGGAAATTGATGCCGAATTAGCAGTTGATTGGTTTAACGGAAGACGAACTCCGGATGCAAATCAATCATTAATGGGCGCGATCTCCGGATTAAATCTCGGTAGCGATGCCCCATCAATTTTTAAAGCAATTGTTGAATCAACATGTTTTGGGGCAAAAACAATTGTTGACAGATTCAACGATGAAGGAGTTCATGTTAAGGGATTGATTGGTTTGGGTGGCGTTGCAAAAAAATCTTCGTATATAATGCAAACGATGGCAGATGTAATTAATATGCCTATTCGCATTCACCGTTCCGAACAAACTTGCGCACTTGGCGCAGCAATGTTTGCAGCAACTGCAGCAGGTATTTATAATAAAGTGGAAGATGCGATGGTCGCGATGGGACAAGGATTTGACGCTGAATATCTGCCAAACAAAACTAACGTTGATGTATATTTGAAAAGATATGATAAATACAAATCGTTGGGAAATTTTATCGAACAAGAAGCAAAAACCTCAATCCAATAAAAAAGAAACCGGCATGCAGAAAGCAGAACCATTAATCATTAATCACCTATCCTTATTATGAGCGAGTATTTAGAAATACAGCAATCTGCTTACGATGCCAATCTGGAACTTCCAAAACTGGGCTTAGTGAGTTTTACTTTTGGCAACGTCAGCGCTGCCGACAGAAAACTCGGCGTTTTCGCAATTAAGCCCAGTGGTGTTCCGTATGCCGAATTGACCCCTAAAAAAATGGTGATCGTTGATTTTGATGGTAAAGTGGTGAAAGGAAAATTACGTCCGTCGTCCGACACATTAACGCACGCAGTTTTATACAAGCATTGGAAAAATATTAACGGCATAGCACATACGCATTCATTGTATGCGACCGCATGGGCTCAGTCGCAGCGCGACATTCCGATCTATGGCACCACGCATGCCGATCACAACACCGTGGATATTCCCTGTGCGCCGCCGATGAGTGATGA
>DATHPY010000462.1:0-4697 GCA_035483315.1 Puia sp.
CAGTCCAAATGGAAGTTCAACATCAAACGCAAACATTGCGCCACACATCGCGTATGCGTTGGGCAAAAGTTCTACTATAGGACTCAATTTAGGATATAGTTACTCTGACAACTCAAGCGATTACAAATCATCCTCATTTACATCTAATATTTTCTACAAGAAATACTTTCCATGCAAAGAAAAATTCGGAATATATATCGAAGTCATCGCAGGAATTGCCTTCTCAAAAAATTCTTACACGGTTGTTGATTCAACGGGCTCATACACAAAAAGCTCCTCTACAACTCATATTTATAATGCAGGAGCTATTCCCGGAGTTTATTATTTGATAAGCAGAAAGATTTTGCTAACAGCTGATTGTGGTGGACTTTCATACTACTATGACGATTATGGTGCAGGATATTCAGCAAATTCCTGGTCATTTAATTTTTTGAACAATTTTACTTTCGGAGTTGATTTTATTTTGGGAAAAAAGTAGTTGCTCAATTATTTGTTAATGCTGGTTACCTAAAAAAATTTTATTGTTAAACTTTACGTTGTGTAATCAGTCAAAAACAAAATTTCCCCATGACTGTTACCAATCAATTGAAGAACCAGCATTTAATGTGGCGTGCCGGATTTGGTTTTATGGTGGAAGATGCATCGCAACTCTCTACAACTTCTCAAAAAAATTTAGCTAAAGCAATTTTCAAAGCTTCTTCAAAATCTCCGGAATATATTGATGTGGCGAGCAATTATGTGAAAGGATTGACAATGGGAATTGATGACGTCGTTAAACTTCAGAAAAAAGATTTTTCGCAGGATGAAAAAAAACAAATGCGCAAACAATCGCAGGAAGATATAAAAAGCCTGAACCTTGCGTGGCTGAATGAAATGGTGAACACCGATGCACAGCTGCGTGAAAAGATAAGTTTATTCTGGCACGGACATTTTGCGTCGCGCAATCTGAATATTTTTTATCAGCAGTTATTGTTGGATACAATACGCAAAAATGCGTTGGGAAATTTTGCCGACCTGCTTCGCGAAGTGAGCAAGAGCGCGGCGATGATCAATTTCTTAAATAATAATCAAAATAAAAAAGACCATCCGAATGAAAACTTTGCCCGCGAAGTGATGGAATTATTTACCATGGGCAGGGGAAATTATTCGGAAGAAGATGTGAAAGAAGCTGCGCGCGCTTTTACCGGTTGGGGTGCGAATTTGCAGGGAGAATTTGTTTTTAGAAAATTTCAGCATGATAATGGCGACAAAACTTTTTTAGGAAAATCAGGAAACCTTGATGGCGATGATGTACTGAATATTTTACTTGAACAAAAACAAACGGCTAATTTTATTGCGAAAAAGGCCTATCGCTTTTTTGTCAATGATAATGTTGATGAATCAAAAGTTGCGTGGCTTGGTAACCGTTTCTATCAAAGTAATTATAACATCGGATCGCTGATGGAAGATATTTTCACGAGTGATTGGTTTTATGAAGAAAAAAATATTGGCGCAAGAATAAAATCTCCTGTTGAATTAATTGTCGGCATTCGCAGAATGTTACCTATGGAAATTGATAACGAAGATGTGTTATTAATAGTTCAGCGTTTGCTCGGACAGTTATTATTTTATCCGCCAAATGTTGCCGGTTGGCCTGGCGGCGCAAATTGGATTGATAGTTCCACATTAATGTTCCGGTTACGGATTCCGCAAATAATTTATGCGTCCGATCAATTTGATCTGCAACCAAAAGATGATGACGACCAAACGATGGGCATGAAAGAAATGAACGACGGACCAATGCACATTAAGGGTTTTGGAAAAATCAATGGCGGACAAATGATAAAAGCACAGATCAGTTGGGATAAATATTTAAAGAAGTTTGATAATGTGCAAAGGGAAAATCTTGCCAATGAAATTGCTACAACAATTTTACAGGTACAAAATAGTGTTGACGAGAACACACTAAAAAAATTTACGGATAACAGCAGCAAGGAAGGTTTTATTAAATCGGCAACTATTCAATTAATGAGCACACCAGAATATCAATTATGTTAATCAAACGCAGACAATTTTTACAAACCGGGTCATTGGCTGCAACATCTTTTATGTTGCCTAAATTTTTAAAAGCTTTTGAAAAGCCAATGATGGTTCCACTGGGAAATAAAGTGCTGGTGGTTTTACAACTCAGCGGTGGCAACGATGGATTGAACACTGTAATTCCGGTGCGCAATGATATTTATTATCGTGTTCGGCCGCATCTTGGAATTGAAAAAGAAAAATCTTTATTGGTGACTGATGAAGTTGCATTACATCCTTCATTAACTGGTTTGAAAGATCTGTATAACGATGGAAGTCTGGGAATATTAAACAGCGTTGGTTATCCAAATCCTGACCGTTCGCATTTTCGCAGCATGGATATTTGGCAAACTGCGAGCGAGAGCAATAGTTTTATTTCTACAGGATGGTTGGGAAGATATTTGGATGCACAATGTTCCGGTTGCGATAAGCCAACGCAGGCAATGGAGATTGATGATATTTTAAGTCTTGCGTTAAAAGGTGAAAGAATAAAAGGACTTGCATTAAAAGATCCGGCTCGTTTGTATAATACAAGTCATCAAAAATACTTTAAAGATATTTCTGCAAATCATAAAGATGAACACGCTGAAAAACCTGTTGATTATTTGTACAAAGTGATGGCGGAAACATTATCAAGCGCAGATTATATTTATCAGCAAAGCAAATTGCATCCAACATCTATGCAGTATCCAAAAACAGGTCTGGGCAAAGATTTGCAGACAATCGCTTCATTAATTTTTTCAGAGATCAATACCAAAGTATATTATGTTTCGCTGGGAAGTTTTGATACACATGTAAATCAACAGGCGCAGCAACAAAGATTATTTACAGAAATGAATGATGCGGTTAAAGCTTTTGTCAGCGATCTGAGATCGAACAACCGTTTCCAGGATGTGATGCTAATGACGTTTTCTGAATTTGGAAGACGGGTTTCGCAAAATGCAAGTGGCGGAACTGACCATGGAACGGCGAATAATATGTTTTTAGTTAGCGGTGGATTAAAACAAAAAGGAATTATTAATGCACTGCCCGATCTGAATGATCTGAATGAAGGTGATCTGAAATACCAGGTTGATTTTAAAAATGTTTATGCAACAGTTTTAAATAAATGGCTTGGCGCAGATGATAAAAATATTTTAGGCAAATCATTTTCGCACCTTGATTTTATATAATTCGCGCCTTTCATTATATATACGGCCCTGCAATTTTTTTGCAGGGTTTTTTGTGAGGGAGTTGCCACAGATTGCAGACATTCGCGCGAAGTGAGAGGTCTGTTACCAATAATGATTTGAGATGTTTTTGCCACAGAGAACCACAGAATTTATTGAAAACCGCAGAGTATCTTCTTTACTTTGATTGTTGGTCGGTGACCATCAATAGTGGAGATTCTCTGTGGTTCTCTGTGGCAAAAAAAATAATTAATATTCATTTGCGATTTAGAAATTGAAACCCCAGTTCAATAGTAGCAATGCCGACGAATGGATTGCGACACAACGATGATGCCATGAAAACTGATGCTGGTATTAAAAGAGAAAAACTAAAATATAAAATTCTAAAAACTAAATGAGCATCAAGGCGCTTTTTTAGTTTTTAGATTTTTAGTCTTTAGTTTTTTGAAAAGAATTACCAGCCTTGCTTTGCTATTCCTGCTTTTATTGCAGCGAGTGCTTTTTCCTGGCCGAGTAAAGTAGTGAGTTTATTTCCTTTACCATCGTTACCCTGCGCCATGTATGCGCCTTTTGCTGTTTTCGTTATCACAGCATCGTGCATGGTAACATTTTTTTCTTTCGTTTTTACGTTGTATGCGGTAAGCGTTACTTGTTCAGACATAAATGTTTTTTGAATGGTTAGTTAATTAATTTTCACAATTTCCGAGTTAACCAATGTTTAAAGATAAAGAATTTCCGTGTGCCGGCTTCAAAAGCTTTACACGTCGAGCTTTGCGTACTTGGCGTGGCTTTCTATAAATTCTCTGCGCGGCGCAACTTCATCGCCCATCAGCATGCTGAATACGCGATCTGCTTCCGCAGCGCTTTCGATGGTAACTTGTTTTAATGTTCGTGTATCAGGATTCATTGTTGTTTCCCACAATTGCGTCGAATTCATTTCGCCCAATCCTTTGTAGCGTTGCACGCTCACGCTATCTTCTTTTCCATTGCCTAATTTTTCTATCCAACTTTTTCTTTGTTCTTCATCCCATGCATAAGATTGTTCTTTTCCCTTTTTCACAAGATACAATGGCGGTTGCGCGATGTAAACGTATCCCTGTTGCACAAGTTCTTTCATGTAGCGATAAATAAAAGTCAATATAAGTGTGGCAATATGACTTCCATCAACATCGGCATCGGTCATAATAATGAGCTTGTGATACCGAAGTTTAATAATGTTCAGCGCTTTTGGGTCTTCCAATGTTCCCACTGTTACGCCAAGCGCGGTGTACATGTTCCTGATTTCCTCATTCTCATATATCTTATGCTCCATTGCTTTTTCTACGTTCAGAATTTTACCTCTCAACGGCAAAATAGCCTGGTATTCGCGGTTACGCCCCTGCTTTGCTGTACCACCCGCAGAGTCCCCTTCGACAAGGAATAGTTCGCAAACTGTTGGATCGCTATTAGCACAATCAGCCAATTTGCCGG
>DATHPY010000463.1:0-3172 GCA_035483315.1 Puia sp.
CGAGAAATTGAATTTCTTAAATATACTTGCACCGAAATGACCTATAAGGAAATTGCCGATAAGATGTTTCTAAGTGTCCGTACTATCGAAGGCTACAGGGACGATCTGTTCGAGAAATTAAATGTCAGGACAAGGGTGGGATTGGCAATGTATTCGATCAGGAATGGAATTGTCAGTCTCAATCATTGAAATAATCCTACTTCGTTTCAAAAGATTTGTTCACTATATTGATCATTACATCTACTGCTCGTCGTCGTTGATCACCTGTGCAATGGCATTTAAATATTCTAACATCTTCCGGATCTTTATTCTAACAAAAACATCATGTAATTTTCATATCCTAAAAGACCGGAGTATAAATTAAGTCCTAAAAATCTTAAATTCTATTAAGCAATTGAATGAATTGAAAAAAGATAATTAATCAAGTTTCTGATTTGGGTATTCCCACGATAAGGGCAGCGCAAGATCATAATATTTATAAGGCTCTATTTCTAGTTCTTCGAGTATTCCATCTCCATTGCGTAACCAATATTTTCCTGCAGCATCAGTAAAAGCTATTTCTATTCCAGATAAGAAGTTCATACCATGGAATATTTCATTTTTTGTATAAAACGTGCCAGGTGGAATTAATTTTAAGAAAGAACGAAAATCGATTGAAAGGCCTTTCGCGCTTGACGCTTTATTTTGGACATTCACAGTTGACAAAATCATTTTATAAATAGGCAAACTCGAAGTATTCATTATTGCAACCCAAGCTTGATTGCTTTCTTCTTTAATAATCCAAGCTGATATATGTGTAGCCTGTTCATTCATTTCTAGCTTACCGGTTTAATCATGGAAATTAATTTATTAAAATTTTACTGTCTGATTTTACAAACGTATTTTCAATTGAGTTAAACACACTAAATTGAATTTGATCAATTGATACCTTATTGTGCATTAAAATCTTTTTCTCGATTATACGAACTCTTTTGAGATATCGGATATAATTCGTGCCTGTAATCGAAGGGTATTTAAATCGCGCTATAATCTGTGCAATTTCAATAGTAGAAAGTGAAGGAATGTCATAATTCTCTAAAATGCAAAATGCAATGATTCCAATGCAATTGCGAAATGCATATAGGCTGAGGTAAGCAGACAAAATAGTTTCTTTATTAAATTCTCCATTCAACATAGTGGCAAACATGATTTCTTTAAGCTTCCGCTTTATACTCAAACATCTTTCATTTGTTAAAATCCTAACCAATTGCTGAGATATGGTACTAGCCCCTTCAAGACGGCTAGAATATATGTTTTTAATACACGCTCTGAATATTGCATATATATCAATTCCGCAGTGTTTGAAAAATCTTTTATCCTCTACTAAAACTAGGGAGCAGATAAAATTTTGGTCTATGTTTTTCAAATCAAATTTGTTATTTCCAATCGCGATCCTAATCATCGAAAATTGCAACCGTAATGAAGGCACAACTTTTAAAATCAAAAGTGAAATGAATCGTATAAAATTAGCTAATAAATAATTTACTATTTGAATCATGTCTTTATCATTTTTGCTTTCCCCGAAGTATTTGCAGCGGTCGATTGAAATGTCCCTACAATACAATTATTTCTTTCCAATTTTAGGCAATAAGTTGCTCTTGTCTTTCTCTTTCTCCCATCTTCTAAAATATTCAAATAAACCTTGCTTTTCTGAAAATATTTCCTTTCATAATAACCGTCTATATAAATATTAACTCTTTTTTCTCGTTCAAATATAATCTGAGTTCCATCAGGTTTAATGTCCTTTATTTTTTCTCCGGATCCCGATATCTCGTAACCTTTCTGAATTAAATGAATTTTATATTCAATTCTTAAATTCTTGTATTTAGTGTATGAAGTTTCCACTATGCAAATCTCCGCATCCCATTCACCAGTTAAATTTCTTCTTGGAAAAACAAACTCATTTAAATAGAAAAGAACAAGGGTCAGAATTAAGCCACTTGCAATCGTCTCAGATATGTCAATTATGAAATGCATTCCATTTTCTTAATCATTTGTAGCTGATACAAGATCTACATTATACATTTATCAGTGTTAAATTTTAATCGATTTATGAAGGATTCGTTATTCTTATAAATACTAGCCGTGCCTTCCTTTATTTCAATAGAGTGTATATCCTTCAAATATTTCTTAATATAGAACAGACAACTATTTATTCTTTTATTCTTAGGAAATTCGAGCCTGTTTGGAATATACTTTGAATCAATAAAACCTCTTCGAAGCTGCCTGGGACCAGTTTCTAAATTTTCATTCCAATATTTATTTTCCAAATAAGAACTTTGTCTTGGGAGCATTTTTTCTTCTTTGAATAATTTTTCCCATTTTTCAAATTCATCGAGAATTTCATAAAACAACTTTTCATTTATTATTGAAAAATCCAGATCGCTATTTTTGCCAATATAAATTTTTCCGAACCCCGATTTACTTATTGCAAATCCCGTTTTTGCACTGCCAATAAGTTTTATATCCATTGGATTGAGGCCTAAAGAATCGGAAAGATAATCACATATACGTTCGAAAATGATCGGGTAATTATCAAACGCATAAGGCTTATTGGCAACTATATAATGACGGAGAAATGATTTTTTTTCAGTATCAAAAATTCTTTTATAATTTTCCGAAAAACTTTCAGGATCAGAATATATTCCAATAACTTTTTTTGCAGTGGATGACAAGTTCAAATAATGTCGAATATCAACCATAATACGGTCATTTTATAATCTCTCAAGAAAAGAAGTTTAAAATCAGTTTATTTCCTGTTTGACTATTATTCTAAAGTTTAGGCAACTTTCTCATTTCGAATTCGCCTTTCGATCATTTCGTCAGTAATTTCTAAAGCCTTCCGAGTATAAATTTTTTCGATTAAATCAATTTCATATTGTTCATAATCATTTTGGGCAGTAATTTTTTCTGAGGTAACAAAATTTACAAATTTAATAGACCGGATACCCCAGCTCCCACCCGCACCGAAACCTTGAGGAACGAGTATCACAAAATATTTTTTTTCCACTTTACTGAAACCAATAATTGGTCCAGCAAAATAATAAAAAATGATAAACCTATCGTTCTGGATAAAATCTGTATTTTTCTTGTAGGTGTCGATATCATTATATCTTTCAAAATCCCATAGAAT
>DATHPY010000464.1:0-3676 GCA_035483315.1 Puia sp.
TTATCCCGACTCTATATGGCAAACTAAAAAACCTGCGGAAGTAAAAATGAATGCACTGCTTCTGGACAGCGCCGTAAGTTTTGCTGTTCGCAACGATAGTAAAACAAATTACAACCTGAAAATAGCTGACATGGAAGCATACAGCAATGAGCCTGATTATAGAATATTAGGACCGATGAAAGACAGGGGCAAGCCTGCAGGATTGATCATTCGCAACGGCTACATTGTTGCTGAATGGGGAGATGTAAAAAGAGTTGACATGACCTTCAGCGCTACAAAAAGTTATTTATCTACAATGGCAGGATTGGCAGTAGATAACCGGCTCATAAAAAGTGTGGACGACAAAGTAAATGAATATGTGACTGACAATACATTTGATGGTGCGCACAATGCTAAAATAACGTGGCGGCATCTGCTTACACAATCTTCTGACTGGTCGGGCTGCCTCTTTGATATTTATGATTGGGCAGATCGTCCTGTGCCAGAAAATGGAACCATTGATGATTGGAAAAATAGGCCGCTCTTTGAGCCCGGCACTCATTTTAAATATAATGATGTGCGTGTGAACCTGCTCGCCTATTCTTTATTACAGGTATGGAGAAAACCTTTGCCAATGATTTTAAAAGAAAAAATAATGGATCCCATCGGAGCTTCCACAACATGGCGCTGGTATGGTTATAACAACTCGTTTGTAAATATAGATGGTATAATGATGCAATCAGTAAGCGGTGGTGGACACTTTGGCGGAGGCTTGTTTATAAATACACTTGACCATGCCCGTTATGGACTGTTGTTCCTGCGAAAAGGCAAATGGAAAAATGTGCAGCTTATTTCTGAAAGCTGGGTAAAAGCCGTTCAGGAGCCATCCAACGCAAATAAGTCTTATGGTTTTATGTGGTGGCTAAATGATGATAATAGGTATAAAGATGTGCCCAAAAGTATTTACCTCGCCGAAGGATTCGGAGGCAACTTTATTATTATTGATAACGAGCATGATTTAGTGATGGTGGCGCGCTGGCTTGAGCCATCTAAAGTAGGTGAGTTTATACAATTGGTTATTGGTTCAGTGGAAAAATAGTAAGTAAATCTAATGAGTTCGTATATGCATGTGCGTTAGTATAACAACAACTTAATTTAAAACTGCTGATTTTTTTATGTTACCGGCATCGGTTCTTTGATCAATATCGCTGCGTCGCACTCTTGTACAGCAACAAGTCTATTAAGCTTCAGTCTGCGGATTCGTCTTCAAAATTATTTTGTAAAATAAATTATAATTGAAGATTGCGTGGGCAAAAAACTTTCATATAATTTTGAGTTGGCAGACACCTTATGGCCACACTCAAGCTTTAAAATTTTCATAATGAAAGAGTCAGAAAAAATCAAGACTGCTGTGGAACGATGCAAAAAGGCATTTACACTGAAACCTGTATTGGGCAAGGATATGGCCGTTTCTAAAGTACGCATGGTAAATGGGCTAACCTGCGAAATCAGTGATGGTAACTGGAAGTTTTCTGTTGATATGCCCGAAGGAATCGGTGGTAACAATACTGCTCCAACGCCCGGTGTCTATGGAAGGGCGGCTCTTGGTTCATGCCTTGCCATTGGCTACATGATGAAAGCCGCTGAATTAAACATCCCTGTTAAAAATTTAGAAGTGGAAGTACAGGCTGATTTTGATGATGGCGCTTTGTTAGGTACGGCAGATAAAAATATTCCTCCGGGATATCTTGAAGTGCGATATATCATAACAATCGAAAGTGATGCACCGGAAGAAAAAATCATGCAAATGCTGGATGACGGAGATAAACACAGTCCTTATCTCGACGTGTTTTCAAGAGCGCAAAAATGTGTAAGAAAGATAAATATTGTTTCCACTAAAATTAATAATTGATGGAACCAGCCCTGCAAAAACGTGTGCAGCAATATGGATGGGATAAAGCTGCCTCTTACTACGAAAATACATGGCAGCAACAACTGAAACCTGCCCATGACACTTTGTTTGATTTTGCTAACATTCAACAAGGGCAAAAAATCGTCGACATTGCCTGTGGCACAGGGCTTATAAGTTTTCGGGCAGCAGCGGCAACAGGCAGCAGCGGGTTTGTATTAGGTACAGATATTTCGGACAAAATGATTGAGGTTGCTGATAAGGCATCGAAAGAAAGTAGTATCGAAAATATCAGGTTTGAAAGGATGGATGCTGAAGAATTAAAAATCAATGATGAAGAATTTGATGTGGCAATTTGTGCCCTGGGGTTAATGTATGCACCAAGTCCTGTAAATGCGTTGAAAGAAATGTACCGCGTTTTAAAAAAAAGAGGAACCTGTATTGCGGCTGTTTGGGGAAAACGAAATAATTGTGGCTGGGCAGATATATTTGAGATTGTTGACAAACGGGTTTCATCGGAAGTATGCCCGATGTTCTTCAATTTAGGTAATGACAATATCCTGGAAAAAAATTTTGAATTATCTGGGTTTTCAACCTGTCAAATAAAAAGAATTCAATCTTCTCTTGACTATGACTCAGGTAAAGCGGCATGCGCTGCCGCATTTGAAGGCGGACCAGTGGCATTAGCGTATTTTAAATTTCCTGAAAATGTACAAAAAGAGGTTTGCGAAGAATACCTTGCTTCTATTGAAAGATATAAAACAGAGAAAGGCTATTCTATTCCCGGAGAATTTATAATAGGTTTGGGAATAAAATAGAACACAAATTTTTGTGGTAAAATGACGAGCGTGGCAATATGGAAATCAAGGGAACAAAAGTTATCAGAAATGAATACTATGAAGAAAGGCGAGAAGCCAACATTGCATTGGCGTTATGCCGGCGGACAGATTAATAATTTCCACTTCACCAACATACTGCTAAAATAATTTAAGTTTATAAAACAATCAGCATGAAAGCTGCAGTTATATTTCAAAAAGGCGACATGCCTCAATACACAGATTTTCCTGAGCCAGTTGTAAAAAATGAGGATGAACTTTTAATTACAATGAAAGCCGCGGCCATTAAGCACCTGGACAGATCAACAGCAAGCGGAAAACATTATTCAGCAAAAAATGATATACACAATGCAAAAGTAATTGGCGGCGACGGCGTGGGAATATTAGAAGATGGCACAAGAGTTTTTGCTTTAGGCGTTAGTGGAATGATCGCGGAAAAAGCAGTAGTAGAAAAAAGCAAAATGATAAAATTGCCTGCAGGCGTTGATGATGCAACCGCAGCCGCATTGCCGAATGCTGTCGCAGGTTCAGCCATGGCATTGCGTTTCAGAGCAAACATGAAACCAGGAGAAACCGTTTTAATAAATGGAGTTACAGGTTTTACCGGAAAAATAGCCATGCAGATCGCAAAACATTATGGGGCAAAAAAAATAATTGTTACGGGCAGAAATGAAGAAAGACTTCAGGGATTGCTGGCATTAGGTGCCGACGAAATAATTTCTCTTAAACAGGATGATGAACAATTTATTTCACAACTTAAAGAAATACACAACAACTCTCCTATTGATATTATCATAGATTATTTATGGGGACATACTGCGGAACTTATTCTTTCATCATTAAAAGGAAAAGGCTCGTTCACACATAAAGTGCGTTTCGTTTCGATTGGTGCAGTTACGGGAGATACCATTCAATTATCAGCAGAAGTTTTAAGAAGTGTTGACTTACAATT